>NZ_CABSTC010000005.1:0-31627 GCF_902480485.1 uncultured Negativicoccus sp.
ATTACGCACCGTGCCGCCAATGCCTATCAGAGGCAGCTTCGTATTTTCGATGCCGGGCAGGCTGCGCAATATTTTCTTAATATAGCTGCCCATCGCTTTGAGTGTTTTGGAACTGACAACGTCTTGCGTGCCGAATTTTTCCGTCAGCGTAAGCGAACCGAGCGGCAGGCTCATCGTTTCCTTTAACAGTCGGTTACGCACTAACGATACTTCGGTGCTGGCGCCGCCCAGGTCAAAGAGCACGAAGTCTTCGTACGGCAATGTGTTGATGACGCCTAAATAGCCGAGACGCGCTTCTTCGCGACCGTTGATGATCGTGAGCGGAATATCGGTTTTGGATTCGATTTCATCGCGAAATAAAATGCCGTTATCCGCGCTGCGCATGGCTGCGGTGGCGACGGCCAACATCTTCTCGACGCCGAGCAGCTCGGCGGTATGCGAAAAATTTTGCATCGCGGCAAGCGTCCTCGCCATGGCCTCTTCGGTGAGACGGCCCGCCGCCTGCATGCCTTCACTCAAGCGGACCAGTTGCTTATCCTGATAGACAAGTCGGTACGCGTCATTCGGTTCGATCGACATCACGACCATGCGCGCGGAGTTCGAACCCAGGTCGATCAGGCCGACCTGCTCGGTATGATAATCTTCATCCCATAACAAAATACTCAGTCCCTTCCCGTTCTCTTATTTTTATTGTAGCGAATTTTAAAGGCGCATGCAAAAGAAAACGAGGCTGTTTTATTATGTAAAAACTTCGTTAAGGCAAGGCGGCGCGACCGCTTTTCCCCGCAAAATAGGCTATAATGAAAGTACCACAGAAAAGAGAGGAACAGGGTATGATCGGCAAACAAAAACGAATGTACGGCGTCATTCATATCGGCTCGGTAGGGCTGTCACTTTTGATCGTCGATTACGGCGGTCCGGACGATGTCACGATCGTACAGGAAGCGAGACGCGCGGCGGGTTTCGGCGAAGAAGTTTTCACGCAAGGCGAGCTGTCCTTTACGTCGATCCGGCAAATGGTGCGGATCATCAACGGTTTTCGCCGGATTATGGCGGATTACGAAGTCGCAGAAGTCATGGTATACGCGACGGCAGTTTTGCGGGAAGCGAAAAACAGCCGCATGATTTTGGATTTGATTCGCGTGCATACGGGGCTTTCTGTCGAAATTCTCGATATGCCGCAGGAGATTTTTTATAAGCATTACGCATTGCACTATGAATTGACGCATAATGCCGATGTCGCCGCGGGGACGACACTGTATGTCGATATTACCTCCAGCGCGGTGGGACTCACGATTTGGCAAAAAGATACCTTGAAATATCAGCAAAACCTTCATATCGGCACGTTGCGCGTGTTGGAATCGTTCCGCCGCGCCCAGCGTGACAGCTATGATTTCCCAAAAGTTCTGGACGAATTTCTCGGGCGCATTCTGGAGCCGATTTGGCCGATGTTGGAGCAATACGAGATTGATAATGTCGTTCTGTCCGGTCGGGAATCGCGACTGGTCGCTCGGATGATGGGTTTCACTACGCAGCAAGCGATGCGCATCGTTTCGCCGGAGCGCTTTTTCCGCGTGTTTCAAAGTTCGCAGTCGCAAACGTCGACGAGTCTCGAACACGCGTACGGCTTCACCGCCGACGAAACGGAAAAATTATTGCCGACGCTGCACCTTTACGCGCAGATTTTTACGCATGTGCAGCCGCAACGTCTGCTGATGATGTCGACGACCTTTCTCTACGGCGCGATGCTTTACTACGGCGCGCGCACGACCGACGAACCGGCGCTTACGTTTTTGCGCGAGCAGCATCTCGAGCTTGCCAAGACGATGGCGGCGCGCTACGGCGGCAATATCATGCATGGGGAAACGGTCGCGGAGTATGTCGTCATTTTGATGAAAGCGCTGCGTTCGGTGCACGGTTTGGGCGAACGGGACACGTACCTTTTGCGGATGGCGGTATTTCTGCATCAGATCGGGCGTTTCGTCAACTTGCGCCAAAACGGCGTGCACACATATCACATCATCATGGGCACGGATTTATTCGGTCTGACCGATCTGGAGAAAGAGATGGTCGCGGTCGTTGCGTACTACAATTACAAAGGCCGTCCGAGTGATGAAGATAAACCGTTCCGGCAATTGCCCGAATGGGTCAAGATGGTGATTTTAAAACTCGTCGCCGTATTGCGATTGGCCAAGGCCATGGACAAAGGCGAACAGCATAAGCTTTACAACGTCGAAGCCTTTTTGCGTCGCGGCAGTTTGGTGATTTATTACGATGCGAAAGCCAATACGAATACCCTTTTGGAAGAATGGACCTTTGCCGAAGAAACCGAATTATTTACGGATGTTTTCGGGCTGGATGCGAAACTGGAAAGGAGACCGCAATGATTGACTCTGCACGGACGCAAGAGATGCCAGAGTTGGACCGCCGTTACTTTTTGAATCGGGAATTGAGCTGGTTGAGTTTCAACGAACGCGTTTTGGAAGAGGCGGTAGATCCGAACAATCCGCTGCTCGAAAAATTGAAATTTATCGCGATCACGGGCTCCAATTTGGATGAATTTTTCATGATCCGCGTGGCAGGGCTCATGCACCAGCGGGCCGGCGGCATCGAGCGGCGCGACAACGCCAATATGACGCCCGCGGAACAGCTGACGGCGATTTCGCACAAGTGCAAGCAGCATGTGGCGCGGCAATATCGGTATTTGCATGATGTGTTGGCGGGTCTCTACGAAGAGGGATTGCGTTTGTACACGCCGGATGAGCTGACTCCCGACCAGGTATATTGGCTCGATGAATATTTTGACCGCACGATTTATCCGGTGGTCACGCCGCTTGCCGTCGATGCGAGTCACCCGTTTCCGTTTTTGATGAGCCGCACGCTCAATTTGGCGGTCCTGCTGCATCCGAACGGCCATCCGGACGATGTCCGTACCGCGATTTTGCCGGTACCGAGCGTCTTGCCCCGATTGATTGAAATCCCGGGCGAATACCAGACGGCGAGCGGACGGGAATTCGTCTGGCTGGAAGACGTGCTGCGCAAACGCGCGGGCGCGTTTTTCCAGGGACATACCATTATGGATACCCGCGTCTTTCGCATCACGCGCGATGCCGACCTCGATATCGACGAAGAAGGCGCCGAAGACCTGCTCGATGAAGTGGAAAAATCGTTAAAACGCCGCCGTCGCGGCGCCGCCGTGCGGATGGAATTTGAAGCGGGTAAAGCAACGCCGTTGCGCGAATTTTTGCGCGATGAGCTGTCGCTTACGGAAGAAGATATCTATGATATCGACGGTAAACTCGATGTCACGCAGTTCTTTTCGCTGGCGGGGATCGCCGGGTTCGATCACCTGCGCTACGTGCCGGTGCGTCCGCGCCGTTCGTATTCGGTGCTCACCACCAAAGGCGAAGATCTGTTCGCCAAAATTCGCAATCATGATCTTTTCATTCATGTGCCGTACGAGTCCTTTGCGACCGTGGAGCAGTTTGTCAGCGACGCGGCGAAAGATCCGCACGTGCTCGCGATTAAACAGACCCTGTATCGCGTCAGTTCGGACTCCAAAATCGTGCATGCGCTCGCAACCGCCGCCGAAAACGGCAAGCAGGTGACGGTGCTGATGGAAGTCAAAGCGCGCTTTGATGAAGAAAATAATATTTTGATGGGGCGGCGCCTGGAGCAGGCCGGCGCACATGTTATTTACGGTTTGAAGGGCGTGAAAACGCACTCGAAATGTACGCTCGTCATTCGTCGCGAACCGGACGGAATTCGTCGTTACGTGCATGTCGGCACGGGCAACTATAACGGCAAAACCGCGAAACTGTATACCGACTGCGGCATCTTTACGGCGAGCGATCTCTTTGGTATCGACGCCAGCAATTTCTTCAACCTCTTGTCCGGATATTCCGATCCGCCGCAATGGCATAAATTTATCGTGGCGCCGATGGATTTGCGTCGGCGTTCCATCGAGCTCATTGAACGCGAGATCGCGTTTGCCCAGAAAGGCGAACCCGCGCGGATGATCGTGAAGATGAATTCGCTGTTGGATCGTGAAATTATTTTGAAATTGTATGAGGCTTCTCGCGCCGGCGTGCAGATCGATTGCATCGTGCGCGGCATTTGCGTATTGAAGCCGGGCATCAAAGGGGTCAGTGAAAATATTCGCGTGCGAAGTCTGGTCGGACGCTTCCTTGAACACAGTCGCGTCTTTTGGTTTGCCAACGGCGGCCGCCCGGAAGTGTACATCAGCTCCGCCGACTGGATGCCGCGCAACCTGAATGACCGTGTGGAACTGATGGTGCCGATCGAATCGGAAACGCATCGCCGGCGCCTGCGCGAACTGTTGCAAATGCAGTTGGACGATAACCAGAAAGCGCATGTGATGCAGCCGGACGGCAGCTACATCAAGACGATCGCCGCGGAGAATCCGCTGGCGGCACAACAGAAATTCCAGCAAATCGCCGAAGAGCGGGATGTTCCGGAAAACCTCACGTTACGGCAGCGCCTGGAGCCTTTCTACGCAGACGAACTCCAATGAACGCAAAAATCGCGAAAGAGGGATGCCGAGACGTGTCGAAATCTGGCAAAGTGGTGAAAAAGACTGTAAAAAATGTCTTTACAAATGATGTATTCCCAAAAAAATCGAGAAAAATTCATCAGAAATGTTGTTGTAATTAAATTCTAATAATAGCCCGTGCATTTCCCTCGTTGACAATCCGTCTCAGTGTCCTTGCTGAAAGGACAACTGTGGAGTCCTTGCTATGGGGGAATCACGGGCTCTATTTTTGTCTATTCCCATAAACGGAAATGACTGTTTTAAAATTAGAAAAAAAGTCGATCAATCCCTAATTTATCGTATTGTAAACCTCTGACTTTTGACAGGAGTGTCCACGTATGGTAGAATCCCCGTGTTGGAGGTTACTGTATGAGGACAAATTGGAAGAAATGGGGGACCCATCCGGTCCTTTTGCTCTGCGTCTTCGTCATTATGGTAGTGTCACTGGTCGGCTTTTCAATGCAGCCGCGGACGCTTACCATTATCGTTGACGGCAGACAGCAGACAATTCGCACAGCAGCGCAATCCACAGCAGGCATTATGCGTGATGCACACATCGTGTTAAATGAATATGACAAAGTGGATCTGAATACGGAGAAACTCGCTGACGGTTCCGTATTAACTGTGCGTCGTGCTGTTCCGATCACCATTCGGGAAGGCGCGGAAATGAAAGCGACGATGTCGGCAGGCAAGACCGCTGCGCAGGCGATCACCGAAGCGGGTTATGACCCGGCGGAATATGTGACGCTGATCCCGGCGGATACTCCGGTCAAAGCCGGCATGGAAATTCCGGTCGGTAAGTACACGACTTCGGAAATGACAGTGGAAGAGGAAGTTCCTTTCAAAGTCGTTCGCGAACCGAATGAACGCATGTTTACCGGCGCGGAAAATGTGACGCAGGCGGGTGTGAACGGGAAACAGAAAACGAAGTACCGTGTGCTTACGGTAGCCGGTCGTGAAGTCGGCCGCATACCCTTGGAATCGCAACCGTTGCAGCCGGCAGTGGACCAGGTAGTGCAAGTCGGCACGCGTGATATCGTCAATACCAGCCGCGGTGATATCCGATTCACGAGAGTGATCAACATGGAAGCGACAGCGTATCATCCGATGGATGGCGACGGCCGCGGGATTACCGCGAGCGGCATGAAAGCCGGTTACGGTGTGGTCGCAGTCGATCCGGATGTGATTCCGATGGGCACGCGCGTATTTGTACCGGGCTACGGCGAGGCGATCGCTGCGGATACCGGCGGCGCGATTGTCGGCAATCGGATTGATTTATGCATGGAATCGTACGACGAATGTTACCAATATGGACGTCGTAACGTAGAAGTTTACGTACTGGATTAAAAAACGCCCCACGGGGCGTTTTTTTGTACGGAAAATAAAATGGCGATCGGTGGGCGACAAGTTAATCATGCGCGGTTATGGTATAATTAACTACTGATATATAAATGAAGGAGCTATGCTTGGATGACTTTTTGGGTAGCGTTGGTTGTGATTGTGCTCGACCAGTTAACGAAATATTATGTGCGCACGACGATGGAGCTCGGGGAAAGTATTCCCGTCATTCCGAATATGTGGCATTGGACGTATATAGAAAACCACGGTGCAGCCTTCGGCATTTTGGCGCATCAGCAATGGTTTTTTCTCTTGGTGGTAGCGATTTTATTCGCGCTTTTCTTTTGGTATCGGGAACGCATTCCGAGTGAACCGAAATATTTTTCCATCGCGGTCGGCATGCTGCTGGGCGGCGCGCTCGGTAATGCCTGGGACCGGTTCTATCAGGGCGGCGTGACGGATTTTTTCGACTTGCGCGTGTGGCCGATTTTCAATGTGGCGGATATCGCGATTTGCGTCGCGGTGGCGTGCTTTTGCCTGTTCTTTTGGCGGCGAGGTAACGCGTGATGTATGAGTGGGTAACGGATGCTGCGGCGGAAAAAACACGCCTTGACGTATGGTTGGCGATGGTGCTCGACGTCTCGCGTTCGGCGGCACAAAAATTATGCAAGGCGGGCGCGGTGACCGTGGAAGGCGCGCCGGCCAAAGCGAATACCGTTTTGCACGCGGGCATGTTCGTGACGGCGGAGTATGCGCCGAAATTGGAAGCGTTGCCGGAGCCGCAAGATATCCCGCTCGATGTGCGTTACGAAGATGAGGATGTCGTGGTGATCAATAAAGCGCGCGGCATGGTGGTGCATCCATCGCCGGGACACGCGGACGGGACACTTGTCAATGCGCTGCTTTTTTACACCAAAGGACACTTGGCAGAAATGAGCGATCCGATTCGTCCGGGTATCGTGCATCGTTTGGATCGAGATACGTCCGGACTGATGGTGGCGGCGAAAACGCCGCGGGGGCGCGACAGTCTGCAGGCGCAAATCCGCGCGCATTCGGCGGGGCGGATCTACTATGCGCTGGTGCACGGCAATCCGTCGAACGAGCGCGGCATCATCAAGCTGTCGCTCGGACGGGATGCGCGGGATCGACTACGTCAGGCGGTACTGCCTGACGGACGTGACGCGACGACGCATTTTACGGTGGTCGAACGCATGCCGCATTACGCGTTGCTGCGTTTGGCTCTCGAAACGGGACGAACGCATCAAATTCGCGTGCATTTATCTTATATCGGATATCCGATCGTGCAGGATCCGCTCTACGGACGCAAACGCGATCGTTTTCCGATCGAAGGGCAGGCGTTGCACGCCGCCGAACTTTCATTTGACCGACCGGCGGACGGCGAACGGATCACTGTGACCGCGCCGTGGCCGGATGATTTTGCCGTGTGCCTGACGAAGGCCCGGGAGGAATCGTAATGTGGAAGAATAAAACTTTACTGCTGGATGCCGAAGCGATCCGACGTGTCGTGCGGCGCATAGGGCATGAATGTTTGGAACGCAATCGCGGTTTGGAAGACGCCGTGTTTATCGGTATTAAAACGCGCGGGGAGCCGCTCGCCGAACGTCTGGCGCGTCAGGTAGACGCCATCGAAGGGGTGAAGGTCGAGGTTCACGCGTTGGACGTGACGGCCTTTCGCGATGATGAAAAAGCCGCGCCGGCCCAGAGCAATTTGCCGGCGATTGATGTGGACGGCAAACTCGTGTTGCTGGTGGACGACGTGCTCTACACGGGGCGGACGGTGCGCAGCGCGCTGAACGCCATCATGGCGATGGGGCGGCCGCGCGCCATTCAGCTGGCGGTATTAGTGGATCGCGGGCATCGGGAACTCCCGATTCGCGCGGATTACGTCGGCAAAAACGTGCCGACCGCCGAGCGGGAAGATGTGGCGGTCGAATTGTTGGAAATCGACGGCAATGATCGCGTCTGGCTGCGCGAAAAAGCGGAATAAAAAAAGAACCGGCAACGGTTCTTTTTTTGTGGCGTAAATCGCCGATTCAACGATAGCCGAGCAATAGCGCGAGCAGTAATCCCGGCAAGAGAAAATACGCGTTGTTGCGGATGAAATTCGGCCAAAATGCGGGCGGATAGGTTTCTTTTTCGCGTTTGTAGAGGCGAAAAACGATGAGACTCGCGAGACTGGCGACGGGGCCGCCCCAAGCGCCCAAGTTCACGCCGAGCAAAAGAAAACGCGGCGGCGCGCCGAACGGTTCGAGTAAAATCGCGGTCGGTACATCGCTGATACATTGACTCAAGACGAGCGCGGTGGTAAACGGCCACCGCGTCAGCAGCGGCACAATATAAGCGGCGAGCCAATCCATGCGAACGGCGTTGCCGGCGACGATGAAGAAAGCGCACAGCGTGAGCAGCAGACCGTAATCCACGTGACGATGCGTATGCGGATAGACGAGGTAGGTCAAAATAAAGAGCACGCCCGCCGTAGGATACAGCGGCAAGACGTTGCCGATCGCGAGCAGCGCGACGATCAACGCGCCGAGATAGAGCGCGATATTGCGCTTGGATTGCGCCGATAACGGTTTGAATTCCTGAATGACAATCGGCGTATGCGGCAAGTGCGTGCTGACGCGTCGGTACATGAGAAGCGCGGCGAGCAGCGCGAACGGACCCGTCGTTTTGACAATCTCCAGCGCGGTCAGCTGGGTCGCGGAAAATAAAAACATATTTTGCGGATTGCCGATCGGTGTCAGCATGCTGCCGCAGTTGGCGGCGAGACCGACGAGCACCGCGACGAACGCGCCGTATTGCATCAGTCCGGCGCCGCGCAAGGTGCGCATCGCAAGCGGCAAAGTGATGAAGATCGCGACATCATTCGTGACGAAAGTGGCCATAGCGAAGGTGAAAAACAGCAGCGCGAGCACCACGTGATGGGCTTTGTCGCCAGCCTGCAACAAACGACGGGCGAGCCAGCGGAAAAAATGGTTGCGGCGCAAACCGGCGATGACCATCATCAGGAGCCACATGGATACCAGCGTGCGGCCATTAAAGTACGACAGATACATCGCATCGGGCGGCACGATGAGCATCGACAAAAAAGCGACGACGGACGCGCTGATGATCATTTTATCGTGAATGAAAGTCGTCCATAGTTCCTTCATTGCAGTTCCTTAGTCGGTGTCACGGGACGGCGATAAAAGCGCGCGCCGCCCGCGCGGTATTCCGACTTGGTGCAGCAAAGCGCCGCCAAGTCGGTGGCGCGTTCATCATATACGAGCCGGTCGACAGCCTGCGGCGGCAACGTTTTACGCATTTTGCCGTAGCGATCGAGAATGGGCAGCGTGACGTTGCGCAATAAGGCCGCTCCGCGCGCGGTAAAAGCGAGCGGATACACCCAAGCCGGACCGGTCTTGGCGGCCGCGTTCAAATGCGCTCGACGCATGCCGAGCAATACCTGTACCAGCAAACGGGAAAGCCGCGTCTGCGGATAGCGTTTGGTTTTGACATCGCTCCAAAACTCCGCAAGCGTCGCCGCGTTACGCGCCGCGTACCAGCGATCTTCCAAACCTTCGGAAAATTCCCCCAGGTTGGCAAGCGTCTCCGGTGTCAGCAGGCGAAGAGCCTGCAGCGCGAGCAGTTCATACCGTTCGGGCTGCGGGAACACGCCTGCTCGCAACGCTTCCGTAAGATCGTCATACGTATACGCGGGCAGCGCGTCACGCGGTACAAGCCCATCGCGCAATCGCGCGCGCACGGCGCTGCCGGAAATTCCCGCGATCCCCGCCGCGCTGTCGGAGCGTTCGCGCAGCAAAGGTGCCAAACGAAGTGACGGCGCATAGCGCTCGATCGCGCGCAGGTAGCCGGCGGCTAAAATATTATTCGGTGTTCGCAAGAGCGGCGCTATGTCCGGATCGGTGGCGGCGAATGCCGCTTCCATCGCGGCGGGGTAGCTTAATCCCTGCGCCAACGCCGTCTGTAACGCGGCCGGATCCGGACCGTCGGCCAGCTTTTTCAGCGCTGCGAGGTCAGGATTTTCCGCGCCGCAGACCAAGGTCGTCACGCCGACCGCGTGCAGCAGTCGCACGCCGCCCGCCGCGAAATGTTCCGCGCTGCGCAGCGCAAATACCGCGGGCAGTTCCACCACCAAGTCCGCGCCGGCGTGCAGCGCCCAACGCGCCCGCGTCCAAGGATCGGCCACGGCGGGTTCACCGCGTTGCACGAATGCGCCCGTGAGCGCGATTACGATCGGCGCATCATTGAATGCTTTGCGCACGGCCTTGATTTGGGCGACATGCCCCTGATGCAGCGGGTTATATTCGGCGACAATGCCTACGACTTCGGTAGCGGCTGACATGCGAACTCCTTTGAAAAACGACTGTCCGGCGGCATCCTGTTTGCGCCGGACGGGTGAAATGAATGCGCACGCCTTTGGGGCGGCGCATTTCCTTGCGGTCAGTATACGACGGCAGAGAATACTTGACAAGTTGCAGCGATTTTTTTATACTAAGTGAACTGAAAAACCATTTCCGATGAAAAGAGCAGTTGACAGAGTCTTTTTTATTTGGTATCATTAATCAGTAATGATCAAGTAGAAGTCATCCGCTTCTCACCCTACACGACGTGTAGTTACTAGGGTTTCCGCAGATGGAACAGGACGGATGGCATCTTGCCGTCCGTTTTTTATTTTGCTTGATTAGGTTTCCAATGCATTTTCAGGAGGTGAAACCCCATTAGCAAAGAATTACGTATCAACGAACAAATTCGTGCCCGCGAAGTGCGGCTGGTCAGTGAAGATAACGAACAGCTGGGAGTCATGTCGCAACGTGAGGCCTTGGCCATGGCCGAAGAGCATGGTCTGGATTTGGTCGAAGTCGCGCCGCAGGGTCGTCCGCCGGTTTGCCGTTTGATGAATTACGGCAAGTACCGCTACGAACAGCAGAAACGCGAAAAAGAAGCACGTAAGAAGCAGAAAGTCATCACGTTAAAAGAAGTTAAGCTGCGTCCGAATATTGAGGACCACGACTTCTATGTGAAGATGAAAAACGCAATCCGTTTTTTGGAAGACGGAAGCAAAGTCAAAGTCACGATCATGTTCCGCGGCCGTGAACTCAGCCACCCGGAATTGGGCGAAAAGCTTTTAATCCGGTTTGCCGCTGAACTCAAAGAGTTGGCTGAACAGGAACGCGGCCCGAAACTCGAAGGTCGTAACATGACGATGATGTTAGTACCGAAAAGTAAATAAGGAGGCTTATTATGCCGAAAATTAAAACCAAACGCGCTGCCGCTAAACGTTTCAAGAAAACGGGTGCCGGCCAATTCAAACGTTCGAAAGCATACAAAAGTCATATTTTAGAGAAGAAAACGCCGAAACGCCTGCGTCAGTTGCGCAAAGCCGCAATGATCAACAAAGCGGATCAAAAACGCGTGGAACGTATGTTGCCGAACGGCTAAGACAGGAGGAAATCATTCATGGCACGAGTAAAAAAAGGCGTGACTGCACGCCGTCGTCATAAAAAAATCTTAAAATTAGCGAAAGGCTATCGTGGTGCTCGTAATCGTCAATTCAAAAAAGCGAACGAATCCGTTATGCACTCGTTGGCGTATGCACGCCGCGACCGTCGTCAGAAAAAACGCGAATTCCGTCGCCTTTGGATCGCCCGTATCAATGCGGCGGCCCGCCTGAACGGCATGAACTACAGCACCCTGATCGCCGGCTTGAATAAAGCGGGTGTCGGGATCAACCGTAAGATGCTTTCCGACATGGCCATTCAAGATCCGGCCGCGTTCACCAAGCTGACCGAGCTTGCCAAAAACGCGTAAGCAAAAAGCCCTCGCTCGGAGGGCTTTCGCTTTTTCCGTCGCGGCGCTCATACGCCCGCCGGAAAAGCCGTTATTTTATTTATATTTATTACCTTAGTAAAGGCTGTCACGGCAGCTTGGAACGGGGTCATATCCGTTTGACATGATATATGAAGTGTGGTAAAGTATATAAGCATGTATCGACGGTAATATCCGATAATTATCACTCGACGCGAGCCGTCGCAGTCAGTTGAAGTAAGTGAGGTGTCACAATGCGCGACGCGGTAACACTGGCTTGCACCGAATGCAAGCAACGCAACTACCAGACGAACAAAAACAAGAAACATACGACGGAACGTCTGGAACTCAACAAGTATTGCAAATTCTGTAAAAAACAAACGTTGCATCGCGAAACCAAATAAGGTTTTGCAAGCAACTCTCGAGGAGCGGAGGAAACGATGGCAAGACAAAACACACAAGTACAGCAGCAAGGCGTAACGTCCTTTTTCCGCGGCGTACGACAGGAAATGAAAAAAGTGGTATGGCCGACGAAAAATGAATTGGTACGTTACACAATTGTGGTTTTGATCACGGTTGCCTTCATGAGCCTGCTGATCATGGCAGTCGATTTCGTCTTCACGGGATTCTATAAATTGTTCGCCGGTGCTCTTGCCGGAGCGATGTAAGGAGGCAGTATGGCATCCGACATCAAATGGTATGTGATTCACACCTATTCCGGATATGAAAACAAGGTCAAAACGAACTTGGAATTAAAAGTTCAATCCTTGGGCATGACGGATACGATCCGTCAGATCCTGGTACCGATGCAGGAAGAAGTCGATATCAAGGACGGCAATAAAAAAATCGTTCAGCGCAAAGTCTTTCCGGGCTATGTGCTGGTGGAAATGGAAGTTAATGACCGCAGCTGGTATGTCGTGCGCAACACGCCCGGAGTCACGGGGTTTGTCGGCACGGCGACCAAGCCGATTCCGCTGAGCGACGAAGAAGTCGCCCGCATTTTACACGGTCAGGAAGAGCAAGTGGCGCCGGTAGCGAAGTTGACCGTCAAGGTCGGCGATAAAATTCGCATTACCCAGGGCGCTTTTACGGATCAGATGGCAAACGTCACGGAAGTCCTTCCGGACAAAGGCCGGATCCGCGTGCTGCTGAATATGTTCGGCGGCGCTACCCCGGTAGAGTTGGATGCGACCCAATTTGAGGCCGCGCCTGATATACACTCTAAATGACGCGCATATGCGTGGGTGGGAGAGCGTAAGCTCGTTGGCACCACATCTTACGCAATAAGGAGGTGTAAGACATGGCAAAGAAAGTATCGAAATTCGTTAAACTGCAGGTCGAAGCAGGTAAGGCTACTCCGGCACCGCCGGTAGGCCCGGCCCTCGGTCAGGCAGGTGTGAACATTATGGCGTTCGTACAGGAATTTAACGCCCGTACAGCCAAACAGCAAGGTCTGATTATTCCGGTAGAAATTACCGTATACGAAGACCGTTCGTTCACGTTCATCACCAAAACGCCGCCGGCCGCTGTTTTATTGAAAAAAGCAGCCGGTTTGGAAAAAGCGTCCGGTGAACCGAACAAAAACAAAGTCGGCAAAGTAACGAAACAGCAAGTTCGTGAAATCGCCGAAACGAAGATGCCGGACCTCAACGCTAACGACGTGGAAGCGGCGATGTTGATGGTCGAAGGCACAGCCCGCAGTATGGGTATTACGGTAGAAGAGTAAGCGGTTCTTACGAACCTTATTAGGAGGAAACATGGCTAAACTGACAAAACGCAGTAAACAGGCCTCCGCTCTCGTCGACCGCAATACGCAGTACGGGTTGGACGAAGCGGTGTCGCTGCTCAAGCAGACGGCAACGGCTAAATTTGATGAAACAATCGAACTCGCATTCAATTTGAATGTCGATCCGAAATATGCGGATCAGCAGATCCGCGGCGCTATCGTATTGCCGCATGGTACCGGTAAATCCAAACGCGTTCTCGTGTTTGCGAAAGGTGCCAAAGTGCAGGAAGCGGAAGCTGCGGGCGCAGACTTTGTAGGCAGCGAAGAACTCGTTGCTAAAATCCAGGGCGGCTGGCTCGACTTTGATGTCGTTGTCGCGACCCCGGACATGATGTCCGTCGTCGGCCGTTTGGGTAAAGTATTGGGTCCGAAAGGCCTCATGCCGAACCCGAAAGTCGGCACTGTCACCATGGACGTTACCAAAGCGGTCCAGGAAGTTAAAGCAGGTAAAGTCGAATACCGTACCGATAAAGCGGGCAACATCCAGCTGTCGGTCGGCAAAGCGTCTTTCAGCGAAGACCAATTGCGTGACAACATTCGCACGATCTTTGATCGTATCGCGAAAGCGCGTCCGGCGTCCGTCAAAGGACAGTATATGAAATCTGTCACTTTGAGCGCGACCATGGGGCCGGGTGTGGCTTTGGATCCGACCAAAGTCGATGCACCGACGGAAGACTGATCTCACTATTTACACTTAGCTTAAGACCGGTGGTTGTATATATAATGGACGTTGTCCGCCACCCGAGGCTGAGTACCGAAGCCGCGAAGCTTCGGTGCGCGACCTCGTCACAAGCGGGGTCGTTTTTTCTTAGCTAACGTGCTAAATATAAAAAATCTTTCACAAAAGGAGGTGTCACCATTGGCAGGAACACCGCAAAAAAAGCAAGTCATTGATGAAATGCGTGGTAAATTGGAAAGCGCGAAAGGCGCTGTTTTGGTCGAATATGTCGGCTTAAACGTAGCGACCGCCATCCAATTACGTCGCAAATTCTTGGAACACGGCGTTCACTATCAGGTTATTAAAAATACCTTGACCGCGATTGCGGCCAGAGACCTGGGCTTGGGCGAATTCGCCGATCATTTGACCGGTCCGAACGCGATTGCGATTTCGGAATCCGACGCGGTTGCGCCGGCAAAAGCACTCAAAGAATTTATCGATGAAACGAAGAGCGAAGCGATTACCGTAAAAGCGGGTCTGCTCGAAGGAGCGGTCATCGGTGTCGACGAAGTACAGCATCTGGCTGACTTGCCGAGCCGTGAAGTGCTCTTGGCCAAAGTGGTCGGCAGCATGCAGGCGCCGATTACCGGCTTTGTACGTTGTCTGCAGGGCAACATTACCAACCTCGTGTATGTACTCGAGGCCATTCGTAAACAAAAAGAAAGCGCTTAATTAGCGGATATATTTAAGGAGGAACTATAATGACTAAAGAAGAACTTATGCAAGCCATTGAAGAGATGTCGGTTCTCGAACTCGCCGATCTCGTAAAAGCTATGGAAGAAAAATTCGGTGTTTCGGCAGCAGCTCCGGTAGCGGTAGCAGCAGCTGGTCCGGCGGCAGCTGGCGCAGCGGCGGAAGAAAAATCCGAATTCAACGTTGTACTCGCTGAAGTCGGCGCGTCCAAACTGAAAGTTATTAAAGTCGTTCGTGAAGCGACCGGCTTGGGCCTGAAAGAAGCGAAAGCTCTCGTTGACGGTGCTCCGGGCAACGTCAAAGAAGGCGTTTCCAAAGAAGACGCGGAAGCTTTGAAAGCACAACTCGAAGAAGCTGGCGCGAAAGTCGAATTGAAATAATCGACCTGCAAAAAAAACGTCCCTGCGGGGACGTTTTTTTATTGCGCTAAATGCGGTTGAATATGATACAATGAACGCGTACAGAAAGGGAATCGCAATGACCAAACACAGCCCACAGAAACCGCTGCAGACAAATCCCGCCCAAGTGCCGCTTTCAAAGCAGCCGCCGGTGAGGCGCCGTAAGCCGTCGCTATGGTCGAAAAACATAAAACATTGGGGACTCGGCATGATCATTGTTTTCGTTGTCGTTTTTCTCGGCATCAAGGCCTGGGAATACTACGAGTTGCATCAGGAAATGATTCGTGTCGAACAACAGCAGCAGCAGTTGGAAGCCGAACAGCGCGAGCTGGAGGCGGAAAAAGCAAAATATAACGATCCGAAAGCCGTGGAGCAGGCGGCGCGGGAGCAACTGGGTCTGGTAAAACCCAACGAAGTTCCCTATATCCGTTAACATTGCATGCGATCGGATTATTTCGTATAATGAAGATACTTATTCAGTTGTTACCTAAGGAGGATATTATCAGCGCATGAGCGTAACAGTCGGAAGCATAGTCGAAGGAGTCGTCACGGGCTTGGCGAAGTTCGGGGCATTTGTCGAACTGCCGGACAAAAAAGTAGGATTGGTGCATATTTCAGAGGTGGCGCATGAATACGTCAGCGACATCAATGAGTATTTAGCGGTAGACCAGAAAGTCAAAGTCAAAGTCGTTTCGATGGACGACAACGGCAAAATCGCTCTTTCGATGAAGCAGGCTCAGCCGCGACCGCAGGCAGCAAGTGCGCCGGCACCGCGTTATAATGACGCCGGTAAAGCGCCCTATACCGATCGGCGATCGCCCGCCGCGAAGCGAGGCGGCAACCGTCGTTCCCATGGGCCGAGTTCGTTTGAAGATAAACTCAGCCGCTTTCTGAAAGACAGCGACGAACGCCTGAGTGATTTGAAACGTAACACCGAATCCAAGCGCGGCGGACGCGGCGCGCGACGGTCCGATTAACGGTTAATGACCGGGCATCCTGCAAAGGGTGCTTTTTTTATAGGAGGCAACTATGAAACAGGCGGTACTGGATATCGGTACGAATTCGGTACGTTTACTGGTCGCGGAAACAGTGGCAGATGAGACGACCACATTGCGCAAAGATATTCGAGCGACACGGCTCGGCGACGGCTTGGCAGCGGGCGAACCACTCAATGAGGCGGCGAAAAATCGTACTCTCACGGGGATTCAAGAACTTGTCGACGAAGCGCGCGAAGCGGGCGTCGAACGGTGGAGAATTGTCGGCACGAATGCGCTGCGTGAGGCGAGCGACGGCGAAGTGTTCGCGCGGCAAGTGGCTCAGCTCGTCGGCGCGCCGGTACGTATTATCAGCGGCGTCGACGAAGCGCGTTACGGCTATCTCGGCGCGGTCAAGACAAACAGTCTGGTGACGGCGGTCGTCGATATCGGCGGCGGCAGCACGGAAATCGGTGTCGGTTTCGGCGGCGATCTCGGCGCGGCGGTGAGCATGCCCCTGGGAGCGGTGCGCGGTACACGCGATTTTGATATGATGACGACGCGCGGCATCGCCGAATTGAAAAAACATTGCTTTGCCGTATTGAAAGAAGCAACGACCGAAGTGCAAGGGGTGAAAAGCTGGATCGGGGTCGGCGGTACCATGACGAGTATCGTCTCGATGCTGTTGGAACTCGAACCTTATGATGCCGAAAAAGTGCAGGGCTACGTGCTCGCGTATGAGGATCTGCACGCGCTACGTGAACGTCTGACGGGCATGTCGTATGAAGAGCGAACGAAGCTGCCCGGGTTGGCGCGCGAGCGGGCGGATATTATCGTAGCGGGCGCGGTCGTCGCGGAAAGTTTACTGGAATATTTTGCGTTGCCGGAAATTACCGTAAGCGATCAGGATTTACTGGAAGGAGTCTATAGGGAGGCTTATCTCTTGTGACGAATTTTGTCGCGAAAGTGAATGCTTTCGTGCGGGGCGAGACGTTGTTTGCGCCGGGCGACAGCATCTTGATCGGTTGTAGCGGCGGACCGGATTCACTGGCCCTCGCGCTCTACCTGGCGGCGGTGCAAAAAGAGTTTCACATCACCGCGGGGCTCGCGTATGTCCATCACCATTTACGCGCGGCGGCGGATGCGGAAGTCGAATTCGTGCGCGCCTTGGCGCAAGACTTGAAATGGCCCTTCTACCGGTTGGACGCCGATGTGCCGCGGGCGGTGCAAACGACTGGAGAATCGGTCGAAACCGCGGCGCGGGCATTGCGTTACCGAGCGCTTGGAAAGTTGCGCGAGCAAGAGGGATATACCCTGCTTGCCGTGGCGCATCATGCCGATGACCAAGCGGAAACCGTGCTTCATCATGTATTGCGCGGTACGGGTCTGACGGGGCTTGGCGGCATGCGGGCGCGAAACGGCAGTATCGTGCGCCCGTTTCTCGGCGTCACACGGGCGGAAATCGAAACCTATTTGACGCATTTTCCGTACACGCCCTGTCTGGATGAGACGAATACGGATACGACCTATTTGCGAAATGCGTTGCGCCATGAAGTGCTGCCGTATCTTGCGCAATATAATCCGCGCATCCGCGAGCACTTGGTACAGCTCGCGACCACGGCCGCCGCGGATGATGAATATTTGGACCATGTCATTGCCGATGTTCTCACGCGAATCACGCATCGTGAAGCGGAGACTATTGTTGTTTCCCGCGACGCGTTCAACAACCTACCGACCGCATTGCAACGGCGCGTCGTTCGCAAGTTGTGGCGAGAAGAAAGCGGCACAACGCTTTCGTTCGCGCATACCGAACGTCTTGTCGCCTGGTTCGCGACGGGAGAAACCGGCACCGAACAGACCTTATACGGTTTGACGGCGGTGCTGACCGCGACCGATGCGTGGCTCGCACCGCAAGCGGCAGCCGTTGCGGAAGCAGCAGCGGTGACGCGGACGGCGCACGATCCGCTGACGCTTGGGGACGTGCGGGTGCGGATCCGAACGCTTGCGGCAAGTGAAACGGCGCCATGGGTCATTCCGGCGCGCGTTCTGACCGGTCCCTTGACGCTGCGTTACCGGCGCGCCGGCGATCGGATCCCGTTTCCTTTCGGCACGAAAAAATTGAGCGATTATTTTATTGACAGTAAAGTGCCGCGCCGTTGTCGTGACAGCGTCGTATTGCTCGCCGATGACAGGCACGTATACGCGGCCTTTGATTATTTTACATTACATGATTTTTCAGGTGTTGCAACGGTCAATGACCGGCCGGAACGGCTGGCGATTGATGTGCAGAGGAGGACAAATAATGCATCCGAATATCGCCAAAATACTGGTGACTGAAGAAGAGATCCGTGATCGTGTCGCAGTGTTGGGACAGGAGATTACCAACGACTACCGCGGCAAAAAATTGCTTTTAGTCGGCATTTTGAAAGGTTCCGCGGTGTTCATGGCCGATTTGATGCGCCAAATCGATTTGGACGTGCAAATTGATTTTATGGTGGTTTCGAGCTACAGCAACAGCACGCAGTCGCAGGGGCATATTCAGATCCGTAAAGACTTGAGCACGGATATTAACGGCCGCGACGTGCTGGTGGTGGAAGATATGATCGACTCGGGCACGACGCTGTACTATCTGAATGAGATCCTGCAAGTGCGCGGCGCCAACTCCGTCGAATTTGTCACTCTTTTGAATAAGCCGTCGCGCCGTGAAAAACAGGTCGACGTACGTTACATCGGTTTTGACGTGCCGAATGAATTCGTCGTCGGCTATGGCATTGACTTCGCGGAAAATTATCGCAATCTTCCTTTCGTGGGTGTACTCCACCCGGAGTGCTATGAATCATAATTGTAAAAAAATTCTCAGCATGATAAAATGAAATGACATTCTGTTGGGAATTGACCCATGGGAAAGGGGAAGTCATTTGAATCGATTTATTAAAAACGTCAGCTTGTACGTTTTGCTGATTATTATTGCGGTATCGATGTTCACCAACTTTGTGGAACCGCAGGAAAAGAAGTCGGATCTTACCTATTCGAATTTCTTGACGCAAGTCGAACAGAAAAATGTGGAATATGTCACGCTGACCAATAATTCCATTAGCGGCAAGCTTAAAAACGGCACGGAATTTACCACCTACGCACCGGATAATGATGCGCAGTTGTTGCCGATTTTACGCGCCAATAACGTGACTATTCAGGCCAAGCCGCCGGAACAACCGTCCTGGTGGCTGAGTATGTTGACTTCGCTGTTGCCGATTTTGCTTTTGATCGGCGTCTGGTTCTTTATCATGAATCAAACGCAGGGCGGCGGCGGTCGCGTGATGAACTTCGGTAAATCGCGCGCGAAAATGCATGAAGAAGGCAAAGTGCATGTTACCTTTGCCGATGTCGCCGGCGAAGAAGAAGCCAAACAGGAATTGACGGAAGTCGTTGATTTCCTGAAACATCCGGGTAAATATAACGCCATCGGCGCGCGGATCCCGAAAGGCATCTTGCTCTTCGGTCCGCCCGGTACCGGTAAAACGCTCCTGGCGAAAGCCGTTGCCGGCGAAGCGAATGTGCCGTTTTTCAGTATCAGCGGCTCGGACTTCGTCGAAATGTTTGTCGGTGTCGGCGCGTCCCGCGTCCGCGATCTGTTTGTCCAGGCGAAGAAGAACGCGCCCTGCATCGTCTTTATTGATGAAATCGATGCGGTCGGTCGCCAGCGCGGCTCCGGCCTCGGCGGCGGTCATGATGAACGTGAACAAACGCTGAACCAGCTCTTGGTCGAGATGGATGGCTTCGGCGCGAACGAAGGCATTATTACGCTCGCGGCGACGAACCGCCCGGATATTTTGGATCCGGCGCTCTTGCGTCCGGGGCGTTTTGACCGTCAGGTCGTAGTCAGCCGTCCGGATTTGCGCGGCCGGGAAGCGATCCTGAAAGTCCACGCGAAAAATAAACCTTTGGAAGGCGATATCGACCTTAAGATTATCGCCAAGAAAACGCCGGGCTTTACCGGCGCGGACCTGGCCAACCTCTTAAACGAAGCGGCGCTGTTGGCGGCGCGGCAAAACAAGAAGACGATCGGCATGGCGGAACTCGAAGAAGCGAGTGAAAAAGTCGCCTACGGTCCGGAACGTCGCAGCCATGTCGTGAGTGAACGCGAACGCAAAATCACCGCCTACCACGAATCGGGGCACGCGATTATCGCCGAACTGATGCCGGAAGCGGATAAAGTTCACAAAGTGACGATCGTACCGCGCGGCCAGGCGGGCGGCTATACCATGACGCTGCCGCAGGAAGAACGCGCGTACATTACCAAATCGCAACTCTTGTCCGAAATTCGCGTTTTGATGGGCGGTCGCGTAGCGGAAGAAATCACATTCAACGAGATCTCTTCCGGCGCCTCCAACGATTTGGAACGCGTCACTCAGATTTTGCGCAATATGATTATGCGCTGGGGCATGAGCACGCGCTTGGGACCGATCACGTTCGGGGAACATCAGGAACAGATTTTCCTCGGCAAGCAACTCGGCTCCGAGCGCAACTACGGCGAAGACATTGCCACCGCGATTGACGAAGAAATGCGTAAATACGCGGAAGAAGCCTACGCGGAAACGAAAAAGCTGTTGCTTGAAAATCGGGATGTATTGGAAGCGATGGCGCAGGCGCTTTTGGAATTCGAAACGATCGACTCCAAGCAGGTCGCCAATCTCTTTAAATACAAATCGATCACGCCGCCGCCGGGAGCCGAGCAGGCGGAGGACCTCGATGACGGAACCACGGTGGAAGCACCGCCGCTTCCGGATCCGACGGCCGAACAGCCGTGGCGTCAACCGCCGCCGGTGCCGCCGGTTCTTCCGAAGCAGGGGCCGGAAACACCGCCTTCACCAAGCGGTGATGTGCCGCCGAAAGATCGCTGGCATCGCGAGGATTGAACATACAAAAAACGACTGCATCTTAGGATGCGGTCGTTTTTTTGTATGTTAACGGAAGCGCGCGGATAACTTGACAAATTGTAAACCTGTTTTTATAATAAGAATACATTTACTACCTAAAAAAGGAGTGACAAAGCATGCGCAATAAGATTTTGGATTACTTTCGAAACGCTCACGGCGAGTACGTTTCCGGGCAGCAAATTTCCGATGATCTGCACGTTTCGCGAACGGCCATTTGGAAGCATATCAAGGTTCTTAAAGAACGCGGTTACGTATTTGAGTCGAGTACGCGCAAGGGGTATCGGCTGCTGCATGCACCCAACCTTTTGACGGAACTTGAAATTAACAGTGTACTTTCCACCGAATCATTCGGGCACAATATTATTTATCGCGAGACCGCGCCCTCCACGAATGCCATCGCCAAGGAAGAAGCGCGGCGCGGCGCGCCGGAAGGAACGATTGTGGTCGCCGAAGAGCAGACCGGCGGTCGCGGTCGTCTGCAGCGCGCCTGGTTTTCCCCTTATGCGAAGGGGATTTGGTTCTCGCTGATTTTACGGCCGCATTTTTCGCCGCTCGAAGCGTCGAAGTGCACGCTGCTGGCCGCCGTCGCGCTGGTGCGCGCGTTCCATCAGGCGGGTCTTACCGAAGCGGGGATCAAATGGCCGAATGATTTGTTGGTGAACCGTCGTAAAATCGTCGGCATCCTGACGGAAATGGACGCGACGATGGAAGAGATCAATTACATTGTCATGGGGATGGGGATCAATACCGATGTCGCCCGTGTCGATTTGCCGGAAGACCTGCGGGATAAAGCGACCTCGTTTTTGCTGGAAGGCGTACGTATTCCGCGCAAAGAATTGCTCAATTTGATTTTGATGGAGCTCGAAACACTGTATACGGAAGTAGAACATAACGGTTTCGCTAACATTCTCGATGAATGGCGCAAATATTCGGTGACGCTCGGTCGGGATATCAATGTCATTACACCGGGTTACACCTACAGCGGTAAAGCGATCGATATTGATTCCGACGGTTGCCTCCTGGTGGAAACGGATCATGGTGTCGAACGCGTACTGGCGGGCGAAGTTTCGATTCGCTACAAAGATGAAGCGACGCTGTAAAGGAGAAGCCTATGCTACTTGTCATGGACGTCGGCAATACGAATATCGTACTCGGCGTATTTGAAGGTCACGAGCTCAAGGATTCGTGGCGGATTTCTACGGATCGTTTGCGGACGACCGATGAATACGGCGTATTAATCGGCAACTTATTCCACTACAACAAGGTCAAAATGAGGGATGTGGAAGCGATTATGGTATCGTCCGTTGTGCCTCCGGTCAATCCGACGTTGGAGCGAATGGCGCTGCGTTACTTTAACGTGCAAGCGACATTTGTCGGTCCGGGCACGAAAACCGGCATGAATATCAAATATGAAAATCCGCGAGAAGTCGGCGCGGACCGTATCGTCAACGCCGTGGCCGCCTACGAACGTTTTGGCGGACCGCTGGTTGTCATTGATTTCGGTACGGCGACGACCTATTGCGCCATTTCGGGAAAAGGCGATTACTTGGGCGGCGCGATTGCCCCCGGCGTCGGCATTTCGATGGAAGCGCTGTTCCAGCGCGCCGCGAAGTTGCCGCGTATCGAACTCAAGAAAACGGAAAGCGTCATTTGCAAAAATACGATTGCCAGTATGCAGGCCGGCGTTTTCTACGGTTATGTCGGTCAGGTGGACGGCATCGTCAATCGCATGAAGCAGGAACTGGGCGATGACGCGGCGGTCGTAGCCACCGGCGGTTTGGCGTCGTTGATCGCGGGCGAATCGCAGACGATCGACTATGTCGCGCCAATGTTGACTTTGGAAGGACTTTTACTCTTATATGAACGTAATAAATAATATTCCCGCTATCGGCGGCGTGACGTTGCGCAACTGCGTGGCGCTCGCGCCGATGGCGGGCATTTGCGATCAGACGTACCGACGACTTGCGACGGCGCAGGGCGTCGGTTTCGTTTGTACGGAAATGATCAGCGCCAAAGGGCTTTTATATCACAATGAAAAAACACTGCGCATGTTGGCGCTGGCGGAAGATGAGCATCCGGTCGCGGTGCAGCTCTTCGGACACGTTCCGGAAGAATTGGCGCAAGCGGCGCAAATCGTCGCGCAAGCGGGCGCGGATATCATTGATCTCAACATGGGCTGTCCCGTCGCGAAAGTCGTCAAAAACGGCGACGGTTCGGCGCTTTTGCGTAACGTGCCGCAAGCGGCCGCCTGCATCGCCGCGATGGCGGACGCGGTGGATGTGCCGGTCACGGCGAAAATTCGTCTCGGCTGGGATGATGCTTCCCGCAACGCCGTGACGGTGGCGCGCGCGCTGGCCGCCGCCGGCGCCGACGCGCTCACCGTGCACGGGCGCACGCGCGAGCAGGGTTACAGCGGTCAAGCGGATTGGCGGGCGATCGCTGAAGTCGTCGCCGCGGTCGAGATTCCCATTTGGGGAAACGGCGATGTGGTGGACGGACCGAGCGCGGCCCGACTGCTTGCGGAAACCAACGCGGCCGGCGTCGCCATCGGTCGCGCCGCCATGGGCAATCCCTTTATTTTTCATGAAGTCACGACCTATCTCGCGAGCGGTAAAGTCGTCGCGCCGCCGACGGAGGCGGAACGCTTGACCATGTGCCGACGGCACTTGCATATGCTCGCCGACGAAAAAGGGGAAGCGGTCGCCGTTCGGCAAATGCGCACGCACGCGATCGGCTACCTGCGCGGCCTGCGCAACTCCGCCGCTTTACGACGCGAATTGATGCGGGCGGAAACGCTCGCGCGCTGGGATGAACTCCTGATGAAAGCGCTTTCTTTTGTCACGGTGTAGTATACAAATGTGCGTGGACTCAGTTCGCGTACTGTGATATAATTCAAATAATATTGTTTTGCCTATATGGTATTTATTTATGTAAGTTAGGAGCTTGGAACGATATGACGCAGGGAATGGAAGTCAGCGCCGCTTTCTTGGAAGAAATGAAAGAGGAGCTTGCTCAATTAAAATCAAAGACCCGTTTGGAAGTGGCGGAACGCTTGAAGGAAGCCATCGCGCTCGGGGATTTAAGTGAAAATTCGGAATATGAAGACGCCAAAAATCAGCAGGCGTTTGTCGAAGGCCGGATCGCCGAACTGGAAGAACGCATTCGCAACGCGGTGATTATCGCCAATCCGAAAGGAAAGAAAGTATCGCTCGGTTCGGTCGTCACCATCAAAGACCAAAACGGGGAAACGCTTGAATATACGATCGTTGGTTCCGCGGAAGCGGATCCGTTTGAAGATAAAATCTCCAACGAATCCCCCGTAGGCAAAGCATTGATCGGTAAGAAAGCCAAAGATAAAGTAACGGTGCAGGCGCCGGAGCAGGTACTGGAATACGAGATCGTTAAAGTAGTCAATACTGCCGGCAAAAAGAAAGCGTAAGACCTTTCCATAAGAGACTCGAAAGAAGAGGAAAATACAAAAAAATGTAATTTTTCTCTTCTTTTTATGTAAAAAAATTATGATCTTTGAAAAATATCGGTTAACAAACATTAAAAATTGCGAAAAATTTGCGCATAAAGAAGCCTTGAGGATTCACGCTCGGGGCTTCTTTTTTTATAAGTGAAAGCTTGACTTATAGCTTTGCTGTATTATTCAAAACGCGCCGACCCGCCTATACTGATAGTGAGGACAACAGGCATTGATTAAGCGCGCAGTCGATGCCATGGTAAAAAAATGTACAGGAGGATTGTCTCATGGAACTGTTAAACGTCATCTGCAGCAAGGCTGCATACGAATGCTTTGACTTGCTTTCCGATCGTGAAGTTCTTTTTTTAGAAGATGTCATCGATAATTTCGAGGTGGATTTAACTTCGGCGGCGGTCGTGATCGTCACGGAAGATGAAACGAATTGCCTGCAACAATTCATCGATTCGGCGCTGAATATTCCGATGTTCGTTATCCGCACGCGTCGGGGCACTCAAATTCCGCTGGATCTCCTGGCGGCCGGCGTTCACGTCATGGACGTCAACGAATTTGATCGCGACCTGTTCGGACGTCAGATCGAACAGGCGGCCAAAGATTATGAAAAAGGAATTTTACCCCCGTTCTTCCGTGAAATGACCGAATATGTGGGAACCGGTAACATGACGCTGGCGACGCCGGGCCACCATGGCGGTCAGTTCTTCCGTAAACATCCGGCCGGACGTGCGCTTTACGACTGGTTCGGTGAAAATCTGTTCCGCTCCGATATGAGCTCGTCCGACGTACGCATGGGCGACCTTCTGATTCACGAAGGGGCGCCGGCAGAAGCGGAAAAACACGCAGCGAAAGTGTTTAACGCCGACTCGACCTACTTCGTCATGAACGGTACGTCGACGGCCAATAAAGTCGTCATCAACGCGCTCTTACACCCGGGCGACGTCGTACTGTTCGACCGCAACAACCACAAATCCGTGCACCACGGCGCGTTGGTACAGGTCGGCGCGAAACCGGTTTATTTGGAAACCGGACGAAACCCGTTCGGTTTTATCGGCGGCGTGGATGAACATTGCTTTGAAGAAGACTATCTGCGCGCGGAAATCGTCAAAGTCGATCCGGAAAAAGCTAAAGCGAAGCGTCCGTTCCGTTTGGCGCTGATCCAGCTCGGTACCTATGACGGCACGATTTATAACGCGCGTCAGGTCATCGACCGTATCGGTCACCTGTGCGACTACATTCTTTTCGACTCCGCTTGGGTCGGCTATGAACAATTCATTCCGATGCTGCGCGACTGCAGTCCGCTACTTTTGGAACTCGGACCGGATGATCCGGGCGTCATGGTTACGCAGTCGGTTCACAAACAGCTCGCCGGCTTCTCGCAGGCTTCCCAAATTCATAAAAAAGACAGTCACATTAAAGATCAGCCGCGGTACTGCAACGATGACTGCTTCAATAACGCGTTCATGTTGCACGCGTCGACCTCGCCGTTCTACGCGATTTTCGCCTCGCTGGACGTCAACGCGAAAATTCACGAAGGTGAAGCGGGCCGCAAACTGTGGGCCGATACCGTTAAACTCGGCGTTGATATCCGCAAAGAAATCATCAAAAACTGTCATTATTTCAAACCGTTTATTCCGGAAACAATCGACGGTAAAGCGTGGGAAGATTACGACACCAATATCATCGCCAACGATGTCCGCTTCTTCCGCATGAACCCGAAAGACAGCTGGCACGGCTTTGAAGCGTACGGCAAGAACCAGTACGTCATCGATCCGTGTAAGTTACTCCTCTACACGCCGGGCATCAACAAAAAAACATGGGAATATGAAGACTTCGGTATTCCTGCGGGATTGCTTTCCAACTACCTGCGGGAACACGGTATGACACCGGAAAAGAGCGACTTGAACTCGATTCTCTTCCTGCTCACGCCGGCGGAAACCTACACGAAGATGCAGAACCTCATTTCGCTCCTCGTGCGGTTTGAAACTTGTCTGGACGAAGACCTTCCGCTGTCGCAAGTATTGCCGAAGATTTATAAACAAAACGAAGCCCGTTATAAAGGTTACACCATTCGTCAACTCTGCCAGGAAATGCACGATTTCTATAAATCGCGTCACGTCAACATCTTGCAGAAACGCTTGTTCCGCAAAGAGTACATGCCGGAAATCGCGATGAGCGCGAAAGACGCGAACTATGAATTCGTCTCGGGCAACTGGGAAAAAGTCACCCTCGATCAGATCAAAGGGCGCGTCGCTCTGGAAGGCGCGTTGCCGTACCCGCCGGGAATCATCACGATTGATCCGGGCGAACGCTGGGGCGACACCGTCATCGAATATTTCCGTGCCTTGGAAGATACGATCAATCTGTTACCGGGATTTGCCGGTGAAATTCAGGGCGTGCACTTCGCCGAAATCGACGGCAAAACGCGCGCGGTAGCGTATGTTTTGAAAGACGAAAGCGTCATTCAAAACGCGCAACCGAACCGCGCCGATTCCAAAGAGAAAGCGACGAGCGCGACGACGACGGCAAAAAAAGAAAGAACCGATCATCAAGCGGCCACCAAAGAGGCAGCAGGCAAGCGCCGCTAAAACGACGAAAAATAATCGCCCGAGTGGCGATTGTATCTAAAAGGATGCGATCAATATGTCACAAACAGCAAAAAAAATGGGCGTCGTTCAGCTGACTATTATTACAGCGGTTAACATGATGGGCTCCGGCATCATCATGTTGCCCGCCAAGCTGGCGTCCGTTGGTACGATCTCGATCCTCTCCTGGCTGGTGACGGCGGTAGGGTCGATGTGTTTGGCTTACTGTTTTGCCCAGTGCAGCATGTTCAGCAGAGAACAGGGCGGCATGGGAGGCTACGCCGACAACGCGTTCGGCAAGGCCGGCAATTTTCTTTGCAACTATACATACTCGTTTTCATTGATCATCGCCAACGTCGCGATCGCGATTTCCGCGGTCGGCTACGGCACGGAATTTATGGATATGAAGCTGTCGGCGTTGGGCGTAGGCCTCGCAACGATTGCGACCCTTTGGATCACTTCGGTACTGAACTTCGGTGGCGCCGGCATCACCGGCAAAATCGGTTCCGTTACTGTTTGGGGCGTGATTATTCCGGTCGTCGGCATCAGTCTGATCGGCTGGTTCTGGTTTGATCCCACGCTTTATATCAACTCATGGAACCCGCACGGCCTGCCTTTCATGGAAGGCGTCAGCGAGTCGATTACGCTAACCCTCTGGTCGTTCTTGGGTTTGGAATCCGCCTGCGCCAACAGCGACGCGGTGGAAAATCCGGAAAAGAACGTACCGATTGCGGTGTTGGGCGGCACGCTGGGAGCAGCGATCGTTTACATTGCCTCGACCAACGTCATGGCGGGGATAGTGCCGATTGATCAGTTGGCTGCTTCCAACGCACCGTTCGGCTTTGTCTTTGCGCATATGTTCAGTCCGATTGCCGGCAAGATCGTCATGGGTCTGATGACGCTCGCCTGCCTCGGCTCGCTTTTGGGCTGGCAGTTCACGACCGCGCAGGTATTGAAGTCGTCGGCGGACGTCGGCTACTTCCCGCGCGTGTTCTCGAAAGTCACTCGCGCCAACGCGCCGGTCGCCGGCATGATCGTCATGACCATCATCGAAACCGTCATCGCGTTCGCGACCATTTCTCCGAGTCTGATGGAACAGTTCAGCGCGATCGTCGATCTCGCGGTCGTCACCAACCTCGTTCCCTATGTGCTTTCGATGGCCGCTTTGCCGATTATTTTGCATAAAGCGGGCGTGTCGAAACAAAAACGGTTTACCACGCACGCGGTCAACCTCATTGCTACCGCGTACAGCTTCTACGCCCTGTATGCTTGCGGCGAATTCGCGCTGGCCTACGGCGGTCTGGTCACTTTCTTGGGATGGACATTTTATGGCTTTATCGCCAATCGATTTGAAATTCGTCGGCCCGAAGAAAAGGTGACGACAAGTCAAACTTGATACTTCATATAAGGGTTGTCTTGGGATGCTTCATACCGCTTGTCTTGTGTGAAAGTAATAAATTCGATACAATTACATCGTGAGACAACAAGCTATTTGAACAGGTGGAGATTAACTCCACCTTGTTCTCGCATTGGGGGATTACGATGAACCTGGATTTTTATCGCAACTTTGTTACTGTGGCGGAATCCTACACCGTAAGCGAAGCGGCGCGACGTTTAAACATCGCGCAGCCGGCCTTATCTGCGCAAATTAAAAGCCTGGAGTCGTACTACGGCGTTCAGCTGATTAAAACCAAACAGGGCAGTCGTCATTTGGAACTGACGGCCGCCGGTGAACTTTTATATCGGCGGATGCGCCACATTTTAAATGCGACGGATGTACTGCGGACCGACCTGAAGATGGTCGCTTTCAACGAATTGGAGACGGTCGCGATCGGCACGGTGCCGGATCTTTCCATGGCTGTCGGCGAATATGTCGTCGACTACTCCGAAAAGCATCCGGATCGCCGCTGGCGCATCAGCGTCAATGATATCGACGCGCTCGCCGAGCATTTGGAACGCGGGGAGATCCACTGCATTATTACGCCGTTTGCTCCGGCGCAGGCGTTTATGTACACTTTGGAGGGCGCGTTTACCAGACCGATTTACGCGATCGGGAACAAGGATCACCCGCTATTGAAAGACAAGCAACATGTACGAATGACATCCCTGACCAAGGAACCGATTTGCTTGGCGACGGAATTGGAAGACGGATTTTTCCGCGGCTGTCGTGAAGAACATGTCGAAATTCCCGTCGGTATGCGCTGCACCTCGACGGCAACCGTGGTCGATGTGGCGCTACGCTGTAACCGGATCGCGGTCATCGGCGGGGAAGTGTCGCCGTGGCTGGCTCCTTACGTTACGGCGGTCCCGCTGCGCAGCAAGTACCTGCGGGCCGAACATTACGTTTACACCAAAAAAGGAGCGGAGATCCCGAAAGTGATGCGTCAATTTCTCGACCATCTCAAAGAACGGGAGGACTATCGACCCGATTTCCCGCGCTCCGAGACCTCCGCGGAGGTTTGACACTCGAAAAGTGGTTTGCTATAATTTATGAAACACAAGATTGTTAATAAATTAAATTGGCAACCAGTGGGAGGTCCGGTATGGAAGGGCAATTAGACGCGGTATACTTACGTTGCGTGCAGCCGTTATCGCCGGCACGTCGTGTGATCTTGCCGCGCAAGGCGACAGATGCCAAACCGACGTTTCGTCGGTAAAATATTTTTCAACACACCAAGAAAATTCATTACGGCTATGTCGACTTAAAAGGAGAGAATACCATGGATAACGCACAAAACGAACAGGCTAATGTACAGAATGAACACGTTTCCGAATTGGAACAACTGCACGAAGGCGAATCGGAGCAGATGCAGATCCGCCGTGAAAAGCTGCAGAAAATTTACGATTTGGGTTTAACGCCGTTCGGTCAGAAATTTGACTGGACGCATCATAATCAGCAGATTATTGACGAATTTGCCGACTTGGAAGAGAAGGAAGTCGCGATTGCCGGTCGTATTATGGCGATCCGCGATCACGGCAAAACGGCGTTCTTGAATTTGCGTGACTTCACCGGCGACATTCAAGTCTACTTGCGCCAAGATGAAATTTCAGAGCTCGAATACCAGCTGTTTCAGCTGCTGGATATCGGCGATATCGTCGGAATTAACGGCAAGGTATTCAAAACGCACAAGGGTGAAATCACCGTGCGCGTGGAAAAACTGACCTTGCTTTCGAAGGGCTTGCGTCCGTTGCCGAACAAATGGCAGGGCTTGAAAGATCCGGAAATCCGTTACCGTCAACGTTACGTCGACCTGATCATGAACCCGCAAGTGCGTGACACCTTCAAAAAGCGTTCGCAGATTATCAACTGCATTCGCGAATGGCTCACCGATCACGGCTTCATGGAAGTCGAAACACCGATGATGCAGACGATCTACGGCGGCGCGGCCGCGCGTCCGTTCATCACGCACCACAACGCGCATAACATGGATGTGTACATGCGAATCTCGCCGGAATTGTACCTGAAGAGATTGGTCGTCGGCGGTTTCGAACGCGTCTTTGAAATCAACCGTAACTTCCGTAACGAAGGTATCGACAACCGTCACAATCCGGAATTCACGATGCTGGAAACGTACCAGGCGTATGGCAACTTTGAAGACGCCATCTACCAGACGGAACAGATCGTCTCCTACTGCGCGCAGAAGGTGCTCGGCACGATGAAAATTAATTATCAGGGCACGGAAATCGATCTCACTCCGCCGTGGAACCGCATGACCATGCCGGAAGCGGTCAAGAAATTCTCGGGCGAAGACTTTGATCAGGTAGAAACGATTGAAGAAGCGCGCGCGATCGCGGATCGCCTCGGTGCGGAATACACGGAACATGACGGTATCGGCAAGATCCTGAACGCCTGCTTTGAAGAAGTGGCGGAAGAAAAACTGATTCAGCCGACCTTTATTTTCGGTCACCCGCTGGAAATTTCGCCGCTCGCCAAACAGAATAAAGAAAATCCGTCGATTACCGACCGCTTTGAAGCATTTATTTTCGGTCGCGAACTCGCCAACGGTTACTCCGAATTGAATGATCCGATCGATCAGCGCGGTCGCTTTGAACAGCAAATGCGCGAATTCGAATTGGGCGATGACGAAGCCCATCAGATGGACGAAGACTTCGTCGCCGCTTTGGAATACGGCTTGCCGCCGACCGGCGGTTTGGGCATCGGGATTGATCGCATGATCATGTTCCTGACGGATGCCGCATCCATTCGTGATGTCATCCTGTTCCCGCTGATGCGTCCGGAAGAAGGACGTGCCGGCCGCGGTGACAACGCGGAAGAAACATCGGACAACGAAGAAAAATAAAAGGCATAACTAAAAAGAGACCCCGCGGGGTCTCTTTT
>NZ_CABSTC010000006.1:0-31055 GCF_902480485.1 uncultured Negativicoccus sp.
CCGCCACAAGTCCGAAGAACGGACCGCCCAACGCGACAATCGCTTCCTGCCACGCGTCTTTCGGCGGCACTTTCATGGTAATCAACGCGCCCACGAACGGAATAAAAACCGGCGCCGAGACCGGCATGCCGACCGCTTTCGCCGTGATGTAATGACCGAACTCATGAATCGCGATCATCAGCACGATGCCCGCCGCGTATCGCCAACCGTAAAACATCGCGTACGACCAGATCATCACGAACATGGAGATAGCCGTGCCTAAAAATTTCGTATATTTAAGCGCGAATAGGAGGCTCTTGCCTTTGCTCAATAAGAACAGCAGCATCGCCCCTAAGCCCAGACCGGCCGATTTCTGAAACCCCTTGCCGGAATGTTGGCGCGGCGGCTCCTGCGCCGGCCGCTCCGAGGACCATTCGCGATCTTCGATCACTCGATATTCACCGTCCGTCACCGGACCTTCGTCACGATCACGGCGCGGTTCGTTATAACCTGCCATAAACGGGAAATCACCCTCTGATTTCTAAAAAGTAGTAGACGCCGACGCCGACCAAAATAAGAACTAAAATAATCAACGGCACAATCGAGCGCGAGCCTTCTTCGTCATCGCCGAATTCAGACTCTTCCCGCGCTTTGGCTTCCTCTTCAGCACGCAGCTCCGCTTCCTCTTGGGCGACGCGAGCCGCTTCCCGATCGGCGCGAATTTGTTCCGCCCGCCGCGCCATTTCCTCCGCCGACGCGGCCTGATCGGCCGCTGCCAGCGCTTGCACCGGCGGTAATTCCGGCAATTCTTCCGGTACGTATTCTTCGCCGAGTTCCGCTTTCGCGGCCGCCTCCTCCGCCTGACGCTCCATCATTTCACGCCGTTGCGCGGTAATATCCTGCATATTGCGGTGTAAACTTTCCACCTTGCGACGCATGACTTCTTTGCGGATCGCCTGCAGGAAAATTTGCAACGATTCCATCGCCGTCTGCAACGTGTGGTTGCCGCTCGCCCGGTATTCGAGATACTTGCGGTACGCCCAAAGCACCGCCTGATGATGCCGTAAAACATCCGCCGGCGCTTCGGAGTGCGTGTGCAGGTTGACCGCGACCTCTTTTTCTTTATTAAACATGCCGTTCAGGTGGAACGCCGCGCTGTTGATCTGTTGATACAGGTCGTTCACCCGACGCGCGAGACTTTTCAATTCTTCTTCATATAAAAGGCGCTGATTTTGCGTAAGTCCGCCCGCCGCGAGGCCGTCGATGACTTCCGTCAAACCGTCGATGCCGCCCAAAAGTTGATGCGTATTCGTCAGCAGTTCGCGGAAATCGCTGAGCGCCGTCTGCGTATGCGCGCGCCGCGCCGTCATATAATGGTACGCCAAATTAACTTCGCGCACCCCGTCCTCCGCTTTCGCATAGTAGTGAGGCGTCACCGCAAACGTGCGCCGCGTGAGCTGACCGTGACGATGCGTGCGCGTTTGCGCCGCGCGAATGATCACCGGCGTTGCCACAACCGGTTGCGCCGCCAGTGCCTGCGCGCGCGCGGCGAGCCATTCATCGCACACCTCTTGCAACTGATTTTGCATTGTCAGCAGTTCTTCACCGCTGGCCGCCGTCTGTACGCGAAATCGCTCCGTAAATGTCGCCTGCTGATGAGGCGCGGTGGGGAACAGCGACATAATGTTGGCGTTGTCCTTGCGACTTTTGTCGATGATTTGCGCCCAATCTTTTTCCTGCTTGTTTTGATCCTGCTCGTTTGCCATACCGTCACCTCTTACCAATGATAGGGTTCCCGATGATTAATTTTAGCGGCGCGGTAGAGTTGTTCCAATACCAGGTACCGCGTCATCTGATGCGTAAATGTTAAAGGCGAAAGCGCCCAACGGAACTGCGCCCGCTTGCGCAAGTTCGCGCCGAGCCCGTACGCGCCGCCGATCGCCAGCGTAATTTCGCCGATACCATCGACCGCGAGATCCGCGAGCTTCGCCGCGAAATCCGTCGACGACAGTTCCTTACCGTGCAAATCAAGCACGATCAAATAATCCTGCGGACGAATCTGCTGCAGCAGCGCATTTCCTTCCTCTTCCAACTGCGCTTCGCGTTCTTTTTCGCTCGGTCGCGTCGTCGTCTTGGCTTCCGGTACTTCGATACATGTCAGTTCGCCGTACGGACGCAGCCGTTTGACGTATTCCGCGCAAGCCTCTTTGAGAAAATTTTGTTTTAACTTACCGACACAAAGCAGACGGTAACGCATCAGCGCGCCTCCAACAACGTCACTTCGGTCGTTCGATCCGCGCCTTCATGCCGATACCCGAGCGTAATTTTCTGCCCCGGCGCCAGCGCGTCAATCTGCTGGCGCAACTCTTGGAGACTCGTGATCGCGTTTCCGTTCACCGCCGTCAGAAAATCGCCGGACGCTATATCGGTCGCGCCGAGCGGTCCGCGCGGATCTTTTTTCACAACGAGAATACCGGTTTCGCCCGCCGGCCATTCGTAACCGTAACGAGCCGCAATGGCTTGATCGACCGCCCATACGCCTAAGTACGCGCGGCGGATTTCACCATGCGCAATCAGTTCTTTTAAAATCGGTCGCGCCGCGTTGATCGGAATGGCAAAGCCCAAGCCTTCCACGCCGTTATTCGCGATTTTGGCGCTGTTGATGCCGACTACCTTGCCCTCGGCGTTGACTAATGCCCCGCCGCTGTTGCCCTGGTTGATCGCCGCGTCGGTCTGGATCAACGAATAATGCTGTTCCAGCGGATTGATCGTGCGGTTTAATGCGGAAATAACGCCGACCGTCACCGTGCCGCGCAATTCCAAGCCCAACGGATTACCGATCGCGATCGCCGGTTCGCCGACGACAAGCGAACTCGAGTCGCCGAGTTCTGCCACCGGCAGCCCTTCCCGTTCGACTTTAATGACGGCGAGATCGGTGGCTTCATCGCGGCCGATCACTTTGCCGGCGATTGTTTCATTCGTCGCCAACATGACATTGACATCATCACTTGTGCCGACCACGTGGTAGTTGGTGACGATGTAACCTTTTTTATCGAAAATGACGCCGCTGCCGACGCTTTCCCCGACAAGCACGCGCTGATTAAACATATCGCGGTCATACACTTTCGTGCTGATGCCTACCACCGCAGGTCCTACCTGTTTGACCGCCTGGACGATCGCGGTATTGCGAACATTGGATAAAATCCGCTCTTCTTTCGGCGTATTCAATGCTTCCAAGTCGTTGCCACCGCCTTGCGGCGCCCACCAGTGGCGCCCCAAAAAGACGCCCAGCAGCACGCCGATAATGATCAGCAGAACCGCGATAATAATGATGTATTTACGATTGTTTCGCATGCTTTCTCCTCGTTCGTAACAGTTTTCGACGCGCAGCGCACATTTCCCAAAACGGCGCCGTGCTGCCAGTGAATGCCCGCCTTCTCCTCTTTAATGCCGGTGGCGTCGAGCATCGTTTCCATGGCCGCGGCAACCGCCGCGCAAGTATTATTCGTTTCACTGCGGTGCGCTAAAATGACATCCAGCCGACGCCCCCGGTACAGCCGCGCCAGCAACCGGCCGGCTTCGCCGTTCGCCAAGTGCCCGCGCGCGCCCAAAATGCGCGCTTTCAAAAACGCGCTGTACGGTCCTTCGCGCAACATGACGGGATCGTGGTTGGCTTCGAGCACCAGCAGCGTGGCTTCCCGCAATGCCGCTTCCACATCGGATGACACAAAGCCCAAGTCGGTACATACCGCGGCTTTCACGCGCGTCGCGGCGAAGGTGAATCCGCTCGGATCCGCCGCGTCATGACTGATCGCGAACCGTTCCACATCCAAATCGCCGAGAGTAAACGGCCGCGTTACTTCCACAAAGCGGCGCGCGTACGTCACCGCGGTCTCGCCGAGCGCCTGAAACGTCGCGCGTGTCGTATACACCGGCAACGGATAGCGTTTCAAAAAGGCGGCCAAGCCTTTCACATGATCGCTATGCTCATGCGTCAGCAAAACGCCGGCCAGTTGCGCCGGATCGACATGCAGTTCCGCCAGCGCCTGCGTGATGCGGCGCGCGCTGATCCCGCAATCGACCAGCACCTGCGTCCGCGGCGTGCGCACTAACGTGGCATTGCCCTTGCTCGAAGAGGCCAGCGTGACCATTTCGAGTTCCGGCCGTTCCATCGCCGCCATGGTTTCGCTCGGCGCGATGCTCGGCGTGTCCTGCGCAGCGCTCTTGATCGTATTCTGTTCAGTATATTGACCGCGCCCGTTCGCAATCTCGCGCGCTAAATCTTCCAGTGTGTTGAACTGCGTTTTCGGCAATGTTTTCCCCCGTTCTTACATTAATTTTTATTATAGCATATGCGCGGCGGCGCGAACCTTTCGCCAACCAAAAACAGCGGACATTTTGTCCGCTGTCTGAGGGTCATTGCCTTATTTTTTCGAGGTGATAAAACGCGCGATGCGTTTCATGGCTTCGGCGAGATTTTCCATGCTCGACGCGTAGGAAATGCGCACGTGGCCTTTCCCTTGTTCGCCGAATGCCGAGCCCGGCACGACGGCGATACGTTCGGCGGCGAGTAAACCTTCGGCGAATTCATTATCCGTAAGTCCCGTGCTGCGAATATCCGGGAAGATGTAGAAGGCGCCTTGCGGCTTCACACAGGGCAAGCCCATTTTCGTCAGTTCGTCGTATACGAACAGGCGACGACGGTTGTATTCCGCTTTCATCGCGGCAACGTCCGCGTCACATTCGCGCAGAGCGGCGAGCGCTCCTTTTTGACTTGTCGTCGGCGCGCACATAATCGCGTACTGGTGGATCTTGAACATCGTTTCCGTGAGTTCGCGCGGCGCGCAGGCGTAACCGATACGCATGCCGGTCATCGCGTAGGCTTTGGAAAAGCCGTTGAAAACGACGGTGCGTTCCCGCATGCCCGGTAACGACGCGATGCAGGTGTGCGTGCCTTCATAGGTTAATTCCGCGTAGATTTCATCGGAAATAACGACGAGGTCGTGCCGTTTCGCCACTTCGGCGATCGCCAGAAGCGATTCGCGATCCATGACCGTGCCCGTCGGGTTGTTCGGGAAACCGATCAACAACACTTTTGTTTTCGCGGTAATATATTGTTCCAGCGCTTTGGCCGTCAGACGGAAACCGTCTTCCTGCCGCGTCGGCACGAGTACCGGCGTGCCGCCCGCCAACGTCACGCAAGCCGGATACGCCACATAGGCCGGATCGGGGATCAGCACTTCATCTCCCGGATTCAACAGCGCGCGCAAGGTCATATCGATCGCTTCCGAAACGCCGATCGTCACCGTGATCTCCGTCTTGGGGTCGTATTCGACGCCGTAGTGTTCGGCGAACAGTTTGGCGATTTCTTCACGCAAAGGCAAAATACCGGCATTGCCCGTATAGGACGTTTCCCCTTTTTCCAGACTTGCTATGCAGGCTTTAATGACTTTATCCGGCGCGTTGAAATCAGGTTCTCCCACGCCGAGTGAAATCACATTATCCATGGCGCTCGCCAAATCAAAAAATTTGCGAATGCCCGACGGCGGTATCGAAACGACCCGCGGCACCATTTTTGTTTTCCAGTCCATGCGGTCCTCCTTCAAATATATAATCTCACTTCATCATAGCAAAGACGCGCACATGTTTCAATGTAATAAAAAGCCGCACCTCAGGGCGCGACTTTTTATTTTTTGCGGTCCTCTTATTACAGTTTTTTCAATGCTTCCAGCGCGCTCGCGAAGTCGACCTGATCGCTGGCTTCCGGCACGTATTCGATATAGCGTACGACATTGTCGCGATCGACGATTACCACGCCGCGCGAGAGCAGCCGCAGATCCGGAACGAGGTAACCGTATTTTTCACCGAATTCCGCCGTCTTGTGGTCGGAAAGCGTAACCACGCGATCCAATCCTTCCGCCGCGCAGAAACGTTCCTGCGCAAACGGCAAGTCCGTGCTCAACGCAATGACAACGACGTCATCAGCAAAATCGACCGCGTCTTTGTTGAATTGGCGAACCTGGCTCTGGCAAACCGGCGTATCCATCGACGGCACCGGCAAAAGAACTTTAATTTGGCCGTCCCAGTCCGACAATTTCTTGGCCGTTAAATCCCGTGCGACCAGTGTCGCGTCCGGCGCGGTATCGCCGACTTTAATTTCCTTACCGGCGAGAGCCAATACCTGGCCATCCCATTTGGTAGTGCGTTTTTCCATAATATTTTCCTCCTCAGATAACATGTAAATGAATCGGTACACTTATATTATATCACGCGTGCCCCTTCATCCGTGATAAGATAGTGGCAATAAAGGAGGTCTTTATGACGCATTTATCTCTTCCCCGCTGGCAGGCCGTGTACGCCGTCACCGCGAACGATCGCGCCGCCGCGGAGCAGCTCGCTCAGAATCTCGCCGTCGAACAGACGATTGAATATCCCTATGAATTGGTGGAAGGCACCTGGTACGCCGACGAAATGACCGGCCGTATCGAAGCCCTCGAACCGTTTAATGAAGCGGAATGGAAAGTCACCATCAGTTATCCCGCCGAAGCGGTGCAGGGTGAGATTTTACAGATTTTGAATATGGTATACGGAAATTCTTCATTGCAAACGAAAACACGCTTGCTGGATTTCACATTGAGTCCGGAACTCGCCGCCGAATATCCCGGTCCGCGGTACGGTCTTACCGGTTTACGCGACTATTGGCAGGTGCCCGCCGGACCGTTGGTGATGGCGGTGCTCAAACCCATCGGTCACAGCAGCCGCGAATTCGCCGCCATGGCGAGCGCCTTCGCCCGCGCGGGCGCGGCGGTGGTGAAAGACGACCACAGCCTGCATAATCAGAAATTTTCTCCTTTTCGGGAACGCGTGACGGCGTGCGTCGACGCGATCACGAACGCCAACGCGCAAGCCGGTCACCACACGGCGTACTTGCCGAATATCACAAGCGCCGGCGCGGAATTGATCGAGCGCGCGCTGTGCGCGCAGGAGCTCGGCGCGAACGGCATCATGGTAGCGCCGGCCTTGACCGGTTGGGGCAGCGTACACGAACTCGCGAATTATCCCGATTTCACTTTGCCCATTGTCTGCCACCCGTCCTGGAGCGGCCCGATGGTGCGCGGTCCGCGACCGGTGGTTTCCCCCTTTGTCTATAACGGTTTGTTTCCGCGCTTGGCCGGCGCCGACAGCGTCATCGTCGTGGGCGCCGGCGGTCGTTTCGGAGTGCACAATGACGCGTGTCTGGCGAGCCGTGACGGCGCGCTCTGCGCGTGGGGAAATTGCCGCCCGCTATTGCCCGCCATCGGCGGCGGCATGACGCTCGACGCGATCGCCGAATTGCCGCAAATCTACGGTGACGATATTATGTACCTCGTCGGCGGAGCGCTATTCCGTGAAAGTCCCGATATCGAACAGAACACGCGCCGCTTTTTGGCAGGAGTCGAAACGATCTATGCTCACGCCGGAAACGCTCGCTAAACTGACGCGGCTGCGCCGACTGTTAAAAGCCGACGAACGCGTCGTGCTCGCCTATTCGGGCGGCATCGATTCTTCGTTGCTCGCGTATCTCGGTCAGCAGATGCTCGGCGACCATTTGCTCGCCGTCACCTGCGTGAGTCCGCTGCTCCCGCCGGCGGAACGCATCGCGGCCCGCCGCTTTGCCGCCGGCCACGGCATCCGCCACATGGAATGGCCGACGCCGGATCTCGACTGTGAGGCCGTCGCGCACAACGCGCCGGATCGCTGCTATCATTGCAAGTATCGTCGCTTTGCCGCCTTGCTGGAATACGCGCGCACGCACGGTTACCGGGCGGTCTGGGAAGGCAGCAATATCGACGATCTCGGCCAATACCGGCCGGGCTTGCGGGCGCTGCGGGAACTGCCCGTGACTTCGCCTTACCTCGACGCGAACTTTATGAAAGCGGACATCCGCGACGTCGCCCGTCATCTCGGTCTGTCCATTTGGGATAAACCGGCCGCGCCCTGTCTCGCCACCCGCTTTCCGTACGAAACCGAACTCGACGCGCACATATTGAGCAAAGTCGCGGTGGCGGAAACTCTTTTGCGCGCCGTGTTGGGCGAACCGCTGCGGCTGCGCTATGACGGTCACGCCGCGACGATTGAAGCGGATGCCAAACGACTAGCGCGTATCTCCGCGAAGCGCAAACAAAAATTATTACAATGCGTTCGTCAATGCGGCATCGAGGCTGTGCAATTCGCCCCTGACGGTTACCGAAGCGGCCGCTACGATCATGAAGGCAATAAAAAAACACCTCGCTGAGGTGTTTTTTTATTGGATGGCTTGCTGAAAGCCGCGCCGAAATTCGGTCGCGCCGCCGTTTGCCGGATGGCGTAACGCGACGCTTGGAATGCCGTCCTGCGCGAGCATCTGTTGCGCTTTGCGCCCGATCGCGAAAATCAGCGGCGGCCGATACATGTCGATGATTCGTCGCGCGAACGTCAGTCCCGCGGCGAGTTCCGCTTCCTGCGGCGTGCGATTGGCGAGCGGATTCGTCGCCGGATGCGGATGAAACGGAAAAATATTCCAAAGTAAGAACGATTCCGGTCGCAGTCCCGCGTCCAATGCCGCCTGCCACACCATGGTATCCGTCGGTTCGTTATAGCCGAGTCGGGCGCGCGTGGTCGGCATTCCGTCCGTCACGCGCGACGTGCGTTCGACCGTCTCCGGCGCCAGAAAAATATCCTGCGGACCAACGCGTTTGTGATGTCCCAAAAGCATGCGTTCACAGGTCAGCGCGATCCCGGAAAAGCGGCAACCCTGATATCCCGCCGCTTCCGCCAGCAACAACACGCGCGGCGCGGGCCGCGCCGCCAGGTAGCGTCGCAGGTAATCGCGCCGCCGCGCCGCCGCGCCCGGCAAATCGAGTTCCGTCTCGTCCTGCTCGCGCCAGGGATTCGCGACATGGGGGCTCGTATACGCGCGCAAATCCTCCATCAGTGCTTCCACGTTGGGTTTCATTGTCCCTCCGCCGTTCGTAACGAAGCCGTATTCACGTAAATATCACCGGAATGAAAACGCTCTTTCAACTGCAAAAGAGGCGCGTACGGTTCATTGACGAAATTCTTGCGCTGCGAACGCGGCACCAACAGCGTCACTTGCTCATGGCCTTTCAGCGCCGCCACAAACTCTTCCTTCGTCACCTGCGGCATCGTGTATTTACCCGCCCACACCTCATTTTTTTCTTCGTTACGATCGGCAAAAATCGGCACGATCCCCGTATAAAACGGGAACGAGGTTGTGTACGAGCGATAGCAGTAGTGAACGCCCGGCTCCGCGGCCCATGCGGACGCGAGTTCTTCCGTGCTCCGATCACGCAGCACCGACGGCAATCCTTCCGCCGTCAGCAAAAGAGAAGCGATCACCAGCATCCAAGCGACCCGCGCGAAAAGACCTGCGCGAGAACCGCTGCGACGACTGCGCCACAACGTGTACGCGAAGAAAATCAAAAGCACGGCGGCCAAGCCGATCAACATGCGATTAAGGTAGGCCATCCCGCCGAGATACAAGGCCGTCATGAAAAAGGCGGGCACCGTGAGACACGCGTCATAGGTGTTGCGGCCGCTGTCGACCGCGTACAACCAGGCGCGTACGGCGAGCAGCACCAGCGGCAAAATCGCGATGTACGTATACGTGATGTACTTGGTCGCCATCGCCGTGTAAAAGAGCAATGTGACCACAGTCCAAACCACGCAGAAACGATACGCTGCCGACGTTTCCCAACGCGCGCGAACGATCTCCCGCAACGCCAACGGCGTCCACGGCAGCACCGAAAGCGGCAAAATCAGCAAGTAATAATACCAGTGATTATCCTCGGGATGTTCGGAAACCGTGGCCCGCGTAATATTGTGCAGACCCAGGAAACCCTGAATGAAATCTGCGCCGTGCGCCATGTACATCGTGACGTACCAAGGCGCCGCCACGAGAAAAAATGCGGCGATGCCCGCCGGATCAAACAAGCGTTTCCAACGGCGCACGCTCGGCGTCACAGCAAGCCAGATCAGTAAAATCAAACCCGGCAACACAAGTCCCACCGGCCCTTTGGTGAGCACGGCCAACCCCGCGCCCGCGTACGCGAGCATCATGCAACGCCGCGAATTTTCCGTCAAACCGCGATACGCGCCATACATCGTCACCGCCGTCCACAAAAGCAGCGCCGGATCCGTGACCACGCCACGGCTGAGCACCCAAAACGCAAACGTCGTCAGCAGAAACAAACCGCTGTACCAGTACGCGTCTTTGCGCCGCCAAAAACATTCGCCCAAAACGCCCGCCATCACGACCGTCGCCGCTCCCATGACCGCGCCGGGCAAACGCGACGCGAAATCGCCGAACCCGAACAGCGCGTAGGAAATTTCCAGCAGCCAATACGCGAAAATCGGTTTATCAAACCAGTAATGTCCGTAAATCTGCGGCGATATCCAGTTCCCCGCCAGCACCATTTCTTTCGCCGTCAAGGCGTAGTTGGACTCCACCGGATCCGTCACCGGCAAATTCCAATTAAACGCGCACAACGTGATCAGCGCCAGCAGAAACAGGCCGCCGTACTTACGCCATAATGATCCATTCATCAAAGTCTGCGCTCCGCTCAACGACCCAAATCCAACACGATATCCACCGGGCAGTGGTCGCTTCCCATGACTTCGGGATAAATCCGCGCTTCCTGAATCTTCGGCGCCAGACGATCCGACACCAGGAAATAATCAATTCTCCACCCGACATTGCGTTCGCGCGATTTCGCGAAATAACTCCACCACGTGTACGCGTCCACCGCGTCCGGATACAGGTAACGGAACGAATCGGTAAAGCCGGCATCCAGCAATTTCGTCATCATATCGCGTTCTTCGTCGGTGAAACCGGCGTTTCGACGATTCGTCTTCGGATTTTTCAAATCGATTTCTTTATGCGCCACATTCAAATCGCCGCACAACACGACCGGTTTCTCCTCATTCAGCGCCAGCAAGTACGCGCGAAACGCGTCTTCCCACGTCATGCGGTAGTCGAGCCGCGCGAGCTCCCGCTGACTGTTCGGCGTATAGCAGGTGACAAGGTAATGATCCGGGTATTCGAGCGTAATCACGCGCCCCTCCTGATCATGCTCTTCGATCGCGATCCCGTACGATACTTGTAGCGGTTCATGTTTCGTGAAAATGGCGGTGCCGCTGTAACCTTTTTTGACGGCGCTGTTCCAAAACTGATAGTAGCCCGGCAAATCCAATTCCATTTGGTGCGGCTGCATTTTCGTTTCCTGCAGACAAACCGCGTCCGCGGCGAATTCATCAAATCGTTCCATAAAACCTTTACGCACAGCCGCGCGTAAACCGTTTACATTCCAAGATACGTAATGCATGAAATCCTCCTTTACTGTCCGTTCTATTGTATGAAACTCACCGAACGTTTGTCAAAACACAAACTTTTTATTTTACATATCATCGCTCGGATACTCCTCGCACTGTGCTATAATAAACAAAAATTTATGAGGAGGACTGCGATGAAACGGGTAGTGATAACGGTGCTCGGCGCGGATCGCGTCGGCATCATCGCGGCGGTCACCAAAGTGCTCGCCGAACAAAAAATCAATGTGTTGTCGATCAATCAAACCATTTTAGACGGTTTCTTCAACATGGTGTTGATGGGCGACATGACGGATGCGGAACTGGATATGCAAACCTTGCAAAAACAGTTCGCGGATCTAGGTGAAAGCATGGGGCTGGATATTCGCGCGCAACTCGCCGATGTGTTTTATAAAATGCACCGCGTGTAGGAGGTTCTATGCTGGATATTGAAGATATTTTAGCCACTCACCGCATGTTTGAGGAGAATCGTCTGGACGTGCGCACCGTTACGCTCGGCGTTTCTCTGCTCGGCTGCATCGACCGTAACGGCGAAACAATGTGTCAAAAAATCTACGATCACATTTGTCGCGTCGCGGAAAATCTCGTGCCGACCGCGGAGGCCATTTCCCGTGAGTACGGCGTGCCGATCATTAACAAGCGCGTCGCCGTCACACCGATTTCACTCATCGCGGAAGCCAGCGACCTGACCGACTATGCGCCGGTCGCGCAGGCCTTGGACCGCGCCGCGAAAACATGCGGCATTGATTTTCTCGGCGGTTTTTCCGCGCTGGTGCAAAACGGCATCACGCGCGGCGATCAGATTTTACTCGATTCCATTCCGGAAGCGCTGGCGACCACCGATCGCGTCTGCTCCTCCATCGGCATCGGCTCGACGAAATCGGGCATTAATATGGATGCCGTTCGACAAATCGGCGAAATCATCAAAAAAACGGCCGCTTTAACCGCCGACAATGACGCTTTGGGCTGCGCCAAACTCGTCGCGTTCTGCAATCCGGTCGAAGACAATCCGTTCATGGCGGGCGCGTTCCACGGCGTAACGCAAGGCGATCTCGCCGTTCACGTCGGCGTCTCCGGTCCGGGCGTTGTCAAACGGGCGCTCGAAGAAGTGCGCGGCGAATCGTTTGATGTCGTTGCGGAAACGATCAAAGAGACGGCGTTCATGGTCACGCGCGTCGGTCAACTCGTCGCGCAGGTGGCGGCGGAGCGTCTGCACGCGCCGTTCGGCATCATCGACCTGTCGCTCGCGCCGACCAGTGAAATCGGTGACAGCGTCGCCAAAATCTTGGAAGAAATGGGTCTCGAAAGCTGCGGCGCTCCGGGTACGACGGCCGCGCTCGCGCTCTTAAACGACGCCGTGAAAAAAGGCGGCATGATGGCCGCCAGTCGTGTCGGCGGCCTCTCCGGCGCGTTCATTCCCGTCAGCGAAGACCTCGGCATGATCGAAGCGGTCGAACGCGGCTCATTGACGCTGGAAAAATTGGAAGCGATGACCTGCGTTTGCTCGGTCGGTCTCGATATGATCGCCGTCCCCGGCGACACCTCGGCCGCGACGCTCGCCGCGATTTTGGCGGATGAAGCGGCGATCGGCATGATCAATAACAAAACGACCGCGACTCGTTTGATCCCGGTGCCCGGTAAAAAAGTCGGCGACCTGGTCGAATTCGGCGGTCTGTTGGGATACGCGCCCGTCATAGCGGTGAATCGTTTCGACGCGTCGGAATTCATCGCCCGCGGCGGTCGTATTCCCGCGCCGGTGCGCAGTCTCACAAATTAAATCAACGCAACAAAAAAAAGAAGCCCGCGGGCTTCTTTTTTATTATGAAAATTATTCTTCGCTGCCGATTTCGCGTTGAATGGTCGCGCAGATATCCGTCACGATACGTTCGAGTTGGTCATGATCCGGTCCTTCCGCCATCACGCGCAACAACGGTTCGGTACCGGACGCGCGGACCAAAACGCGGCCGTTTTCGCCGAGTTCGTCTTCCGCCTCGCCGATCGCCGCCATGATGAACGGATTATCTTGCCACGACTCTTTATCATACACGCGCACATTGCGCAAAATCTGCGGATACGTGGTCATCAGTTGCGCCAATTCCGAAAGTTTGCGGCCGCTCTGCTTCATGATCGCCAACGTCTGCACCGCCGTCAGTACGCCGTCACCGGTCGTATTGTAGTCGAGGAAAATGACATGGCCCGACTGTTCGCCGCCGAGCACATAATCATGAGCGCGCATTTCTTCCAGCACGTACCGGTCTCCGACCGATGTGAAAACGGCCTGTAAACCCATTTTTTCGAGTGCTTTTTTGAAACCGATATTACTCATGACCGTCGCGACGACCGTGTCATTTTTCAGCTTATTTTGCGTTTTTAACTGCTGCGCCGCCAAAAGCAAAATATGGTCGCCGTCCAACACCGCGCCGGTTTCATCGATCAAAAGGCAACGATCCGAATCGCCGTCATTGGCGACTCCCGCGTCCGCTCCTTCGGCGAGTACCCGTTCGCGCAAAAGTTCCGGATGCGTCGAGCCGACGCCCGCGTTGATATTGACGCCGTTCGGTTCGGACGCGATCGCGATGACTTCCGCGCCGAGTTTACGCAAGACGGCGGGCGTCACCGCGGAGGCCGCGCCGTGCGCCGCGTCCGCGACGATTTTCAAACCGTCCAAACGGCAAGGCGCCGAGGCCGCGATGTAATCCGCATAACGCTGCGCCGCTTCCGGAATCAGTTGAATACGACCGACCGCGTCCGCCGTCGGTCGCGCGCTGTCACCGAGCGCATCCTCGCGCAACATGGCTTCAATTTCGTCTTCCGCCGCGTCCGTCAATTTAAATCCGTCACAGTCAAAAAATTTGATGCCGTTATCGGGATACGGATTGTGCGAGGCGGAAATCACTACGCCCGCCTTGTAATCGCCGGTGCGCGTCAGGTACGCGACCCCCGGCGTCGGAATGACGCCGACGATATCAACATCGCCGCCCGCCGAGCAAACGCCCGCCGCCAATGCCGCGGCAAGCATCGTGCCCGAGATGCGGGTGTCGAAACCGATCAGAAAACGCGGGCGCGCGCAAGCGTCATCTCCCCGGACAAAAAACACGGCCGCCGCGCGTCCCAAATGAAACGCGAGTTCCGGTGTCAATGTCTCATTGACGACGCCGCGCACACCGTCCGTACCAAATAATCTTGCCATAAATTCCTCCTACTGTTTCCCCATTTATTCTTCTTTTAAAATCACTCGTACCATGGCCGTTTCCGGTGTCGCCGTACCGTTGCTCGGCACGGGAATCTCCACCTGTCGGATGACCTCGCCTGCCTCGCCGCTCACCGAAACCGCCGGCAACTGCCAGGCGGAAAGAGCGTCCAGCTGCGATTTTTCCCCGGTGAGCGTCGTTTCCCGCGGCACGATTTCAATCGCGTCTACCCGCCAGCCGCTCGCCGGCGCGCCGCTGGTTTGCACCGCCAAAGGTAATGTTTTTTCGACCCGCAACGGGGTAAGTTTCATTTTGACGAGCACATTTTCCGGCGCCAAGGTGACCCCGTTCACTTTATTGCCCTGCGCGTCATATAAGGCGACCGCCGCCATGATATCGAAATCGGCTTTGCGTCCCGCGGTATGAATCACCGTCTGCGCGGTTTTCACTTGGGACACAAGACTTGACGGACCGGTAATCGTCACCACGTTCGGGGTGATCGCCGTCACCGCGCCGCCATGATCATCGGCCGGATCGTCGGTCACTTTGGCCGTCACCTGAATGATCTTCGAGGCCATTTCGTCCACATTGACCGTGAAATTCAACGGCTTTTGCTCCATGACTTCCGCGCCCGGCGGCAGTATCAATTGTAACATCATATTTTCATTTTTGCCGATATTCGCATCGGTCATATCAAGCACGGCCTTCATATCGGATTCACGCAACTGCAGCATCGTGTTTCTTTGCATGCGCAATTTGACATGTACGCTCTGCGGCGCATCCAACGCCACCAATGAAGTATTCAAATGCGTCACTTCGACCGGCAGCTCGTAGTTGCTTTCCACCAGCGGATTTTGCTCGTTCATGATAAACACCCAGAGAAACACCGCCACGAAAAAGCAGATGAGTTTTGCCGTCCAGTTACCACCCAGCCATTTTCTCATGATTTCCTCCAGTTAAAGAATTCGCCGAAACGCAAGCGGCTGTCGTTTCCTTTGAGGAGGTAGTTGCGCAACATATGGCGCAGATTGTCGCCGTCCAAATGGCGGTAAATATGACCACCGTACGCGTAGGAAATCGCTCCCGTTTCTTCACTGACGATCACGACCAGCGCGTCACCCTGCTCCGTCAGGCCGATGCCGGCGCGGTGCCGCGTCCCGAGCGCGCTCGATAAATTCTGATCCTGCGTCAGCGGCAGCAGGCAACCCGCCGCGACCACGCGATTTTCACGAATTAAAACGGCGCCGTCATGCAAAGGCGTATTGGGAATAAAAATATTGCCCAACAACTCCTCGCTCACGACCGCGTCCAAATAAATGCCCGTGTCGCCGTATTCCGCCAGACGTACCGCCCGTTCAAAAGCGATCAGCGCGCCGATCTTCTGTTCACTCATTCGTTCGCAGGCGAGCACCACTTCATCAATTACGCGCATCCGTTCTTCATCATCGACGATGGACGAGCGGCTGATGAAGCGACCGCGGCCGAGCCGTTCGAGCGCTTTGCGCAATTCCGGCTGGAACACGATCGGCAACGCGACGATGAGTACCGTCATCGACTTTTCCAACAACCAATTCACGACGTGCAGATCCATCCAGTTGCTGACGATCGTCAACGCGCCGAGCACCACCAACCCTTTTAAGAGGGAGACGGCGCGGGTATCGCGGATCAAATAGTACAACTGGTATAGGATCACCGCTACCACGAGGATATCGACGATATCGAGGATTCGCATCGTAGAAAGCAGCGCTTGTAACTGTAGTAACATGGTTCACTCCGTTCTTATACTTTCTCTCTATTATACCACGCGACCGAGCCGGTTCCGCTTACGGGCGCGCCGCCAGCCACGCGTCGAGTTTCGCCCGTACACGCGCATTTCCGGCGATCAACGCGTCCTTTTCGCGGCGGGATAATTGCTTGATATACCATTCCGTGCGCCGCGCGGTGCGTTCGTCCGTCACATCGCTTTGCCACACCAAAACGACCGGTCGGCGGGCGCGGGTATACTTCGCGCCGTCGCCTGCGTTATGCACGGCAAGACGCTTGGTGACGTCGCGCGCGATGCCCGTATACAATGTGCCGTCGGCGCAGCGAACGATGTAGGTCTGATATTCCGTCACGTTGTCACTCCTTTTCGTACTGTATCATATCAAATGCCTATTTAAATGTATAGAAAAAAGGACATGCCCGTAAGCATGTCCTTTTGTGTGGCCGTTACGCGAGTTCGGTCACCGTGCGTTCGATCATTTGCGCTTTCACAAATTCCGAATACTTTCCGTTCACGTCGGCGAATACGCCGTCGGCCGCGATTTTTTGCGCGACCGCCTGTACCGCAGCGAGCGTCAAGCCGTCTTTCGGCTCACGCAGACTGAGCGTTCCGGTCGTACTTCCCGCCGTGAATACCATTTGCAATGTCTTCATGAATGTCCTCCTTCGTTACTTTATTCGCCGTCCGTGTAAACGATCGTTTCGATTTTAGCGACCCGATCGAGCGGCTTCGACTGCAGGCCCGCCAGCGCTTTGCCGGCGGCGTAAATGTGTTCGTCAGTAGCGTCCTGCGCGACATGCGCGAAGGACAAATTGCGAAATTTTTCCACGCCCTTATCATCCGTGTACTGCACGCGCAGGGCCAGGCGCCGTGCTACCGTTTCTTTCTGTAATGCCATTCGTTTCACCTCGTTTTGAAAAAATAAGAAATAATGCGCGGGAGGAATACTCAATAACTTGCCAAAATAACGTCCGTCCACCAGGCGGCCGCGTCGGTTTTCAACCAGGCGCGCTCGACGTCGTTCGTCAGAAAACCGGTTTCCACCAACACCGCGGGCATGACCGTTTCGCGTAACACCGCGAAATTAGCGGTGCGGTACAGCGTATCGTCATGGCGAAAATAACGACCGCGCTCGCTGCCGCGGCGAACTATGCGTTCCGCCCAAAGTCGCGTCGGCGCGGCGGCCTGCGGGTGGATAAAAACTTCCGCGCCGTGCGCCTCAGGCGTCGCGGCGGCATTGGCGTGAAGGGAGAGAAAACGATTCGCCCCCGCCGCGTTGGCGGCCGCAACTACCGCGGCAAGATCGTCATCCTGCCGCACGGTAACTTGTTCTCCCCGCGCGCGTAAACCCGCCGCGATCGCCGCCGCGATTACCGCTACGACATCCGCCTCCCGCGTGCCGTCAGCGGCGACCGCTCCCGGATCGGGCACGCCGTGCAAGGCATGCCCCGGGTTCAACCACCAAAAACTCATGACTCGCTTTCCGTATGCGCTTCGGCATACAAACGCCGTAAAATTTCACTCAACAACCAGATCAACCAGCGATACCATTCCTGTCTTGTCATCGGACCTCCTTTCTCCCGCGCTCACCTACTACATTGCGGTAAACGTGAAAACGCAACGTCCGATGTGAAATTTTTTGGCGCACAAAAAAAGACGCCGCAGCGTCTTTTTTGATAATCAGCGATAGAGTCCCATCGCCCGAATGGCTTTTTCGTAGGTTTCATGCGCTTTGGCATGCGCTTTTTCCGCGCCCGCCGTCAAAATCGCGTCGAGTTCGGGGCTGCCCGAAAGCTCTTCATAGCGTTCGCGCAACGGCCGCAACTCGCCGACAACGAGGTCCGCCACATCTTTTTTCAATGTGCCGTAGCCTTGCCCCGCGTAATCGGTTTCGAGTTCGTCAAAGGTTTTGCCCGAAATCGCCGCGTGAATGGAAAGCAAATTGGACACGCCCGGCTTGTTTTCCCGATCGTAACGGATCGAGTTTTCACTGTCCGTCTGCGCCCGTTTGATTTTGCGCGCGATCGCGTCGTCATCGTCTAAAAGATAAATCGTCGCCGTCTGATTGTCGTCCGATTTGCTCATTTTCGACGTCGGTTCCTGCAAGCTCATGACGCGCGCGCCGCCTTTCGGCGTAAACATTTCCGGTATGGTGAACACTTCACCGTAACGTTGGTTGAAGCGTTCCGCCATCGTGCGCGTGAGTTCCATGTGCTGGCGCTGATCTTCGCCGACCGGCACGAGTTTCGCCTGGTACAGCAAAATATCCGCCACCATCAGCGCGGGATACGCCATCAAACCGAACGGAATGGATTCGCCCTGTTTTTTCGCCTTGTCTTTATATTGCGTCATGCGTTCCATCTCGCCGACATAGGCCAACGTAATCATCATCCAGCCCAAAAGCGCGTGTTCCGGCACTTCCGACTGAACGAACAGCGTCGCTTTATGAGGATCAATTCCCGCCGCCAGGTACAAGGCCGCCAACTGGTTGGTGCGCTTATGCAGCAGCTGGGGATCCTGCGGCGCCGTGATCGCGTGCTGATTGACAACGCAATAGTAGCATTCATGCGTGTCTTGAAAAGGGATGAAATTTTTCAACGCGCCGAGATAATTCCCGAGCGTGAGATTACCGCTGGGCTGAATGCCCGAAAAAATAGTATCCATAACGTTCCTTTCTGTCGCTTGCCTTATTCGACGGTAACGGATTTCGCGAGGTTGCGCGGTTTATCGACATTCGTGCCGCGCGTAATGGCCGCGTAGTACGCCAACAACTGCAACGGTATCACGGATAAAATCGGCGCGACGAAACGATGCGTGCGCGGAATGCGAATCGCGTGTTTCACGAAATGATCGAGTTCGGCATCGTCATCATAACCGATGCCGATCACGATGGCTTCGCGCGCGCTGACTTCCTGGATATTGCTGAACATTTTTTCCCGTACATGATCCTGCGTCACGATCGCGATGATCGGCGTGCCCTGCACGACCAGCGCCAACGTACCGTGCTTGAGTTCGCCGCCGGCATAGGCCTCCGCGTGAATGTAGGAGATCTCTTTGAGCTTGAGCGCGCCTTCCATGGCGACCGCGTAGTCGATCGAACGGCCGATGAAGAACACGTCTTCCGCGAAACCGTAATGTTTGGCGAACGTCTTGATCATTTCCGTATTTTCAAAAATTTCGTGGCATTTTTCCGGCGCCTCGATGAGCGCGGAAACAATCGCTTTTTCTTCCTCGCGAGACAGATTTTCGTTGATCCGTCCGAAGTACACCGCGAGCAACAGCAACGCCACCAGCTGCGTCGTGTACGCTTTGGTGGACGCGACCGAAATTTCCGGACCGGCGACCGTATACACCACCGCGTCCGCTTCGCGCGCGATCGACGAACCCACCGTATTGGTCACGGCGAGGCTCTTCGCGCCGCGGCGTTTCGCTTCTTTCAGCGCCGCCAGCGTGTCGCTCGTTTCGCCCGATTGGCTGATTACGATGCAGAACGTGTTTTCGTCCGTCAACGGATCGCGGTACCGGTATTCCGACGCGATATCCACTTCGACCGGAATGCGCGCGATCTGCTCGATGTAATATTTCGCTACAAGACCCGCGTGGTACGCCGTACCACAGGCCGTAATTAAAATCTTATTGACCTGTTGCAGGTCGTCTTTCGTCCAGCCGAGTTCATCAAAGTACACCGACTGATCCTCTTTATGAACGTGCATCGACATCGTGTCGCGGATCGCTTTGGGCTGCTCGTTGATTTCTTTCAGCATGAAATGTTCGTAGCCGCCTTTTTCCGCCGCTTCCGCCGACCAGTCCACATGGTGCACTTTTTTATCAATCGGACGACCTTCCCGATCGATCACGCGCACGCTGTCCGCCGTCACGGTAGCGATTTCGCCGTCATTTAAGATGTAAATATCGCGCGTTTCATTGATGATCGCGGGAATATCCGACGCGATGAAATTTTCACCGTCGCCGAGTCCGACGATCAGCGGATTATCTTTTTTGGTGCAGATCAGCTTGTCCGGTTCGTCGCGGTCCATCACCGCCAGCGAATAGGAGCCGTCCACCACGTCCAACATTTTTTGCACGGTCGACAAAAAGTCACCGTCATGTAAATCCGCCAGCAAATGCGCGATGACTTCCGTATCCGTTTCGGAAACAAAGACATGCCCTTTGGCGATGAGGTCGCGTTTCAGTTCCATGAAGTTTTCAATAATGCCGTTATGCACGACGACAAAACGGTTTTCCGCGTCGCCGTGCGGATGCGCGTTGACATCCGACGGGCGTCCGTGCGTCGCCCAACGCGTATGACCGATACCGATCTGCCCGTGAACGGGATGCGATTCAAGGTAGGACTCCAAGTTGGCGATGCCGCCTACTTTTTTACGAATCTCAATCTTCCCGTTTTCATAGCAGGCGATCCCCGCCGAATCATAGCCGCGGTATTCCAATTTACGCAAACCGTCAATTAAAAACGACGCCGCATCCTGAAATCCCACATAGCCGACAATACCGCACATAAATGTGCCTCCTTCTTTATCCTAATCTATTATGTAATCCCCGCAGCGGGGGACAAATATTCATCTATGTATTGTATACTAAAAACCTTACAAGGGCAAATAAAAAGGGCTTCGCGCGCGCGAAGCCGGGTCGGTGAAATGTTTCAAACGGAGCGATAATCGCTGGCCGCTCGTGCTTGGTAATGAAGCAGGAGACGAACGACCGCGACCGCCATGGCGACGATGATAAAATCGACCACCGCGGGCGCCGCGTAGCTGTATAAAAGACTGTTTCCCGGGATGATTTCCGGCGACTGCAAAAGCCAATAATCCGCCAGCCAACGCAAGCCGAGGTAGATCACGGTGCCGATCGTCGCCAGCAGCGCGCGGGGCGTTCGTTCTCCCACTTGACCGACGAAAAAGACGGCCGGAAAAACAAACGCCGCCAGCAGAATCTCGCCCATGCGCGTCCAGGCGATGAGCGCCAAAAAGCCGAGCAACACCGTCATCGCGTACGGCTCCGCCGCGCGGTAGTAACGAAACAATTCAAAACCGCCGAAATACGCCAGCGGCAACAGATTCGGAATCCAAGCGAGGAAAAAAGCGCAGGCGGCGTAGTCACGCGCGAAGCCGCGCAACTTTTGATACCCCGCCAACACCAGCTGCGTCAACGCTTCCACCGCCAACACCAACACGAACTGCAGCAGCGCGAGAATCCCCGCCTTGCCGAACGCCGCCGCGACGCTTTCAACATGGATGATGCTTTCTTCCGCCGCCATCATCGCGCCCGCCACAAAAGCCATTTGGCAAATCCACCACAGCGTGTACACTACCGCGTGCCGAAAACGCTCCGCCGGTCGTCCGACCAGATCGATAACGAGCGGACCGAACCAGCCGCAAAACGCGAACACCAAAAAGAAGTACCCCGTCGCTTGGGGATCCCAAAGATATACCGCCAGCGAGGGAATACTCGCCAACAGCCAGAACCAAGTTGTACGGATCAGCCAGTTGCGTTTCATCATAACTCCTTTGCGTGCATTATACAATCTTGTTTCTAATAAACAATGACAAGAAAATGATACCTCTCTGAGAACGTTTCTCCCGTACGCTGTCAAGCGCTCGCGTTTCTGTCGAACGGCCGCGAACGCGCGGGCGAAACGGCGGCGCCGCATGCTATAATAAAAGTAAATTCATCGTTATAAAATTGTATTGTCGTCCCCGACGACTTAGAAGGAGAAAATTATGCCCACATTTACCGGTTTGGGAGTGACACCCGAACTCGCCGACGTATTGACCAAACGCGGCATCACCACCCCGACGGAAATTCAAGTGCAAGCGATCCCGACCGTATTCAAAGGTCGTGACATACTCGCCCAAAGCCGTACCGGCACGGGCAAAACGCTCGCCTTTTTGTTGCCCATTTTGCAACGCATTCGACCGGACGAAGCCAAGGAACAGGCGCTGATCATCACCCCGACGCGCGAACTCGCGCGGCAAATCGCCGACGTCGCGCGCCCGCTCGCCGACGCGGTCGGCGTCGACATGGTCTCCATCACCGGCGGGCAAACGCTCGAAAACCAACTCGCCAAACTCAAACGCCGTCCGCAACTCGTCATCGGCACGCCCGGACGCATTCTCGACCATTACCGCCGTGACGCCCTGACCTTAATTTCGGTCCGGCAAATCGTTTTGGACGAAGCCGATCAGATGCTCGCCATGGGCTTTCTGCAAGACGTTCGCACCATCTTAAGCGCCGTGGCGCGCTCGCGGCAACTGCTGCTCTTTTCCGCCACCTTGCCGAAAGAAATTCGCAACCTCGCCAAAACCGCCATGCAAAAACCGGCGCAACTCGCCGCCGGCGCGGGACGCCTCGTCTTGGACACGATTGAACAGCGCGTCTACATGGTAAAAGAAGAAGAAAAAACGGATCTTCTGATCCGTCATTTGCGTGAAATGAATCCGTTTTTAGCCGTCATCTTTTGCAACACGAAAGATCGCGCCGCGGAACTGACGCGCGAACTCTTGGCGGCGCATTTATCCGTCGAAGAATTGCACGGCAACCTGCCCCAAAGCGCGCGCAACCGTATTCTGCGCGAATTCGCCAAAGGCCGCATCGCCTACCTCGTCGCCTCTGATATCGCCGCGCGCGGCATTGACGTGGAAGGCGTCACCCATGTATTCAACTACGATATCCCCGGCGATACCGACTACTACATTCATCGCATCGGCCGCACCGGTCGCGCCGGCGCCACCGGCATGGCTATCAGCTACGTCACCTCGCGCGACATCGGCAAACTGCGGCGCATTGAAGCGCGCATCGAGCAGCCGCTGGTCAAATACGACCACGACGGCAACGTCAAGGTCAAGAAACCGCGCGCCGGTCGTCGCAAAGTAGTCCTGCCCGGTCAATACAAACCGACCAAGGACAAAGAGCACAAGCAGCAACATGCCGGCGGCAACCTTCGCCAACGCCGTAAAGCCGCGCCGAAAAACGAACGCAAATGCGGCGCGTCGCGCGGCAAACGTTCCTCCCGATAACAAAAAGACCGTCACTCGACGGTCTTTTTTGCGTGGTATAATACTGTAAACATAATATTTTCTTTATATCGTAAGGAGCACATATGAAAATTCTTGCCATCCGCATGGATAAAATCGGCGATGCGTTGTTGACCGTGCCGTCGTTTCGTACGCTTCGGCGCATGTATCCCGACGCGGAAATCACGGCGCTTGCCAACACGTATACGCGCCCGATTATCGAACGCATTCACTCGGCCGATGAGATTCTTTGCGCCAATGAGTATGCGCATGACGAGCTTGTGAAATTGTTAAATGAACGCCATTACGACATGTTGATTTCGTTGCAAGATTTTCGTCCGGCGTCGGAGATAATTCTGGAGCTCAATATACCGTACAAGATGGGGATTCAGCGCAACTCACATCATAATCAAGACGTATATCCGCAAGGCTTTGTCCAAAATCGTTTTCACTATAATAACTTAGACAAAATGCAACATGAATCGGAATACACGTTGGAGATCTTGGAGCATGTTGATGCGGAGCGCTACCAAAACGCGCGCACGGAGGATTTCACCATCCCACTAACAGCAGAGGAAAAAGCAACGGCGGCGGAGTTTTGGGCGCGTGAAGCCGTTACCTCGCCCGCGCTTTTCGTCAGTCCCGCTACGGGCGGTTCCGGTCTGACCTTACCGATTGAAGCATGGGCGCAGGTATTGCAGGACTTTCAGGACGCCCATCCCGACTGGACGATTTTACTCGGTTGCTATCGCCCGAAGCAGGCGCCGCGTGATATTTCAATAGATATGCATTTGCCCTTTGATGAATACGCTTTTTGCCAAGCGATCAATGACCGTCTGCAAAAACCGGCAACGATTTTCGCCAATCATCGCTCGATTTTCCATGCGGCCGCCGTCATTCAGCGTTGCGACCTTTTCCTCGGACCGTCCACCGGCACGTTCCATCTGGCGTGGACGCAAGGCACGCCCGTCGTCGGCGTCTTCGGCCGTGAACCCAACCACTGCTGGCAACGTTGGGGATCACTCAAGAAGCCGCATTACCACTTTGTCATGAACGAAGCGAAAGAATATATTCGTTCCGGAAGTGTCATCATGCGCACCTTACGGCGCTGGCGTTACAGTCTCCACAAGCGACAGGAACGCAGAAAACACGGCAAGTTTACGCCGAAAATGCTGTATACGACATTCGACACGGCTAAACGCAAAGAGCTCGCCGCCTTGCTGAACCAAGCCGCGGCGGACGTCACCCAGCCGCAATAAAAAATCCCCGTGCGGGGATTTTTTATTGCTCATTTATAATTTCTTCGATTACTTCCGCGACTTCGATATCTTCGATATGGTGACGCCGTTTACGGTTCCAAATAATGCGGAGTTCCTTTTCATTGACCGGTACCCATTCCGGATTTTTCAAACGCATCAGAATAATTTGCGGTCGGTGCAATAATGACGCGATATGCATGATCGCCGTTTCCACGGAAATAATCAGACGACTGTGCGCAAGCATCGCCGGCAAGTCCCAAAAACCTTGGTCCGCCGTGAAACCGTAAGCGCGCGGCAACTGCTCCTCGCGAATCAGCGCCGCAATCGCGTCCTGATCGCTCGGTAAACCGTTGATCAGAAAGACCGCCTGTTGAAATTCCGGTCGCTCGCTGAGCGCGCGGATCAGCGCTGCCACTTTCGGCAAAGGCCACGTGCGTTTTTTATTTTTCGCGAACGGGTTAATGAAGTAAAGCGGCGCCGTTTCCAAAACACCTCGCTCCTCACGCCAACGGCGCGCGCGTTCCAGCGCTTCCGCCGGCACGGTCAGCTCCGCCCGCTCCGCCCAATCGTACGTCGGCATCCGCGCCACCGTTTGGAAAAAGTAATTGTAATTTTGAATAATTTTTTTGAATCGTTGTGGATTTTCCGGCACGATAAAATCGACGGCCTTTTCAAACCGTCGCCGATCCGCGCCGAACTTAAACCAGCGCTCGCGTAGCGACCATGAGACAATCGCCGCTCGCGGGAATAACGCGCTAGCCGCCTCCGCGACGAGCAGGCGACCGCGGCTCGACATAACAAAAACGACATCGTAACCGACTTTTTTCGCCCGCGCCAACGCCGCCTCCGAATCTCCCGTATAGAGATCCGCGTACACATCATGGAAAATACCCGTTTGCGCCGCCCAGTCGCAGATAATCGGATTGACAAGCGCGCCCGGTCCCCTATGAAAACGCGTATTGATAAAATATTCGTCCGGCATCAAGTCCAACCGCAACTGCGGGTATTGTTCGGTGAACGCGCGTAAGACCAACTGCCAATAGGTAAAATCACCCAACGCCATCGGCAAAAGAACGAGCGCGTGGCGCGCGTTTTTAATTTTATTTTGAATGCCTGTCTGATCCATAATGTTGTCCCAAGTCCTCTGATCATTGAATTTTCTTTATTATACCATGCTGATTAACGCGCCAAAAAAGACCGCCGCGGCGGTCTTTTTTGGCTGTATATTCAGATTTGTTCCATGGCGGCTTTGACTTTTTCCGCGCGTTCTTTAGCGGAAATATTTTTTTCCACCTCGTATTGAATTTCATCCGTCGGCTTGTGCGTCTGCTGCACGGCGTCCGCGAGTCTCGCCTTTTCCTCTTCGAGGTTGGTCGCCCATGATTCTTTCAAGCGCAAGTAGCTGCGCCGACGAATCCGCGCGTCGAGTTCGGTTTTCGCGAAAAGTTCCTGCGCTTTTTCCGGGAAAAGTTTTTCCAGCGCCGAGAAGCGCACTTCGCCCATCAGGAAGTCGCGGAAGTTTTCGGTCGGTTCGCGCGAGTCGATCTGCATCGGGTTCAGTCCTTTTTTGATCCGGCTCGGGTCGAAACGGTAGTTGCACCAGTAGCCGCACGACACCGCGCGCCGCGATTCTTCCTGCGTCATGCCCATGCCGGCTTTCAAGCCGTGCGCGATACAGGGCGAGTACGCGATGATCAATGACGGTCCGGGGTAGGCTTCCGCCTCCGCGATCGCTTTCAAGGCTTGATTGCGGTTCGCGCCCATCGCGATTTGCGCTACGTAAATGTAGCCGTAGCTCATCGCCATCATGCCGAGATCTTTTTTCCGCGATGTCTTGCCGCCCGCGGAGAATTTGGCGATGGCCGCCGTCGGCGTCGCTTTCGACGACTGACCGCCGGTGTTGGAGTAGACTTCCGTATCGAGCACGAGCACATTCACGTCATTGCCCGACGCGAGCACGTGATCCAAACCGCCGAAGCCGATATCATAGGCCCAGCCGTCGCCGCCGAAAATCCATTGCGAACGTTTGAGGAAGAAATCGCGATACGAACGCAATTTTTGCACATAGGGGTTGGTGTCGTCCCGCGCGTCCAAGAGCGCGATGACGCGGTCCGCCCGTTCGCGCGTGCCTTCACTTTCCATGTAATGAGCGCTCCAGTCTTCGAGCGCTTCGCACAGTTCCGGATCGTTGATCGCCGGACAGAAATCATCCACGATCGTGCGTAGACGTTCACGGATGGTGTCGTTGCCGGCGAACATGCCGAGACCGAATTCCGCGTTGTCTTCAAAGAGCGAGTTCGCCCACGCCGGACCGTTGCCGTCTTGGTTGGTCGTGTACGGCATCGACGGCGCGCTGGCGCCGTAAATGCTGGAACAGCCGGTGGCATTCGCGATCAGCATGCGGTCCCCGAAGAGTTGCGTGACGAGTTTAATGTACGGTGTTTCGCCGCAACCCGAGCAGGCACCGGAAAATTCAAAATACGTCGGCTCGAACTGACTGCCTTTGACCGTTTCTTTTTTCATCGGGTTCGGTTTTTGCGGCAGGCTCATCGCGTAATCCCACAAGGGTTGTTTGTCGATTTCTTCTTCGATCGGTTTCATGACGAGCGCTTTGCCTTTGGCGGGGCAAACGTCGACGCAGTTGCCGCAGCCGTAGCAATCTTCCTGCGAGATGACGATGCGGAACTTCATGCCGTTCGCGCCGACCGCGTCACGCACGATGAAGCCTTCCGGCGCGGCTTCCGCCTCTTCTTCCGTGGTTAAAATCGGACGAATCGTCGCGTGCGGGCAAACGAACGCGCACTGGTTACATTGGATGCAACGTTCCGGAATCCACTCCGGCACCATCGTGGCGGTCGCGCGTTTTTCGTATTGGCTCGTGCCGACCGGGAAGGTGCCGTCAGCGCGATCAATGAAGGTCGACACCGGCAAGTCGTCGCCCGCCTGTCGATTCATCACGTCGCAAACCTCGCAGATAAAGCGCGGCCGCTGTTGTTTCGCGGCGGCTTGCGCGGGCGTGTCTTCCACGGCGTGCCGCCACGCGTCGGGCACGGGGATTTCAATCGGCGCGGCGACGCCGCGGTCAATCGCTTCAAAGTTCATCGCGACGATATCATCGCCCTTGTGACCGTAACTTTTCACGACGGAATCTTTCAGATGACGGACCGCGTCCTCCACCGGAATGACTTTCGTCAGCGCGAAGAACGCCGCCTGCATCAGCATGTTGATGCGACCGCCCAAACCGATCTCGCGCGCGATCGTCGCCGCGTCCATGATGTAAAATTTCGCGTGTTGCTTGGCGAGTTTGCGTTTCAGGAGCGCCGGCAGTTTCGCCTCGATTTCTTCCGGCGTCCATGTGCAGTTCAAAAGGAAGGTGCCGCCCTCTTTCAAACCGCGCAGTAAATCGTATTCATAGACATACGCCTGACGGTGACAGGCGATAAATGACGCGTTGCGAATGAGGTACGGTTTGCGCAAGGGCGTGTTGCCGAAACGTAAATGGGAAATCGTCACGCCGCCGGATTTTTTGGAATCGTACGCGAAATAAGCCTGCGCGAACATGTCCGTGTTGTCGCCGATGATTTTGATCGCGCTCTTGTTCGCGCCGACCGTGCCGTCCGAGCCGAAACCCCAGAATTTGCAGGCGATATGCTTCGTTTCCTGCGCCTGTTCGACCGCGACGCGCGCGAGCGAAAGTTCCGTCACGTCATCGATGATGCCGAGCGTGAAACCGTGTTTCGGTTCGTCTTTCGTCAAATTGTGGTACGCCGCCAAAATATCTTCCGGCAGCACGTCTTTGGAGCTCAAGCCGTAACGACCGCCGACCACGCGGATCGCGCGGCCCGCGTGCGCAACCGCCGCCGCCACATCCAAAAACAGCGGCTCGCCGAACGCGCCCGGCTCTTTGGTGCGATCCAACACCGCGATTTTCTTGACTGACGCGGGAATCGCCGCCAGCAAATGCTTAATCGAAAACGGACGGTAGAGATGCACCGTGACCACACCCACTTTTTCACCGCGGGCATTGAGCATATCCGCCGCCTCTTTCGCGACATCGCAGACCGAGCCCATGCCGATCACGACACGTTCCGCGTCGGGCGCGCCGTAGTAGTTGAAAAGTCGGTAATCACGGCCCGTGATTTCATTGATCTTGCCCATGTATTTCTCGACGATTTCCGGAATCGCCTGGTAGTAGCGGTTGGACGCTTCACGATTTTGGAAGTAAATATCCGGATTTTGCGCCGTGCCGCGCGTCACCGGCCGATCCGGGCTCAACGCCCGCGCCCGAAACGCGGCGAGCGCTTCCTGATTGACCAATCCCGCCAGCACTTCCTCATCGAGTACTTGAATTTTTTGGATTTCATGACTGGTGCGGAAGCCGTCAAAGAAATTGATGAACGGCAAGCTGCCCTCCAGCGCGGACAAATGCGCCACCGCCGATAAATCCATGACTTCCTGCACGCCTTCTTCGCAAAGCATCGCGCAACCGGTCGCCCGCGCGGCCATCACGTCCTGATGATCGCCGAAGATGCTCAAGCTGTGCGCCGCGAGCGACCGCGCCGCCACGTGCAGTACGGCGGGCAACAATTCGCCCGCCATTTTATACAGATTCGGAATCATGAGCAAAAGGCCCTGCGAGGCCGTGTATGTCGTCGTCAGCGCGCCCGCCTGTAAAGAGCCGTGCACCATGCCCGCCGCGCCGCCTTCCGACTGCATCTCGACCACTTTAACCGGCCGACCGAACATGTTTTTTCGCCCGTTCGCCGCCCAATCATCGACCAGCTCCGCCATCGGCGAGCTCGGCGTGATCGGGTAAATCCCCGCGACTTCCGTAAAGCAATACGAAACGTGCGCCGCCGCCGTGTTGCCGTCCATTGTTTTCCAGTTCATGCCCATGCCACCCTTCTGTTTTCCGCTCATCTTGCAAACAGGTAAGAAACAGTGTAAGATTAAGTCACAATATGAGTAAAACGCATACATATAGTTGGTTTTGCGCTTTGGAACATGGCGCGCTTTGCTCCATCTCCATGATTTACTGAAATTATAGACGATTCTACCGAAACCAACAACCGCAGGAGGTCAGCATGGATTTTCATCATTTAAAATATTTTACGGAAGTCGCGCATCGGAAAAGCTTCAGCAAGGCCGCGCGGCATCTGCATATTTCGCAATCGGCCATCAGCCGCACCATCAAGGCGCTGGAAGATGAGCTCGGCGTCGTGCTCTTTTTGCGCAACGCTAAAGCGGTTGAGCTGACGGACGCCGGGGCGATTTTTTTGAACCATGCCAAACGCAGCGTCTTTATTTTTGAACATTTGAAAAACGACTTTGAAAACGAATTTAAGCTGGAACAGGGTTCCATTCATATCGGCTTGCCGCCGATTACCGACGCGCAGGTATTCGCGCATCTTTTGGGCGCGTTCAAGCGCATGTACCCGCAAATCGACATCGAGCTTTACGAATACGGCTCCAAAAAAGTGGAAATCGCCGTGCAGGAAGGCTTGACCGATCTCGGCATTATTTGCACCGAACCGAAAAAAGATTACGAGTCCTTCTTCCTTTTGGAAGATCCGGTATGCGTACTGTTGCCGAAAGATCATCCGCTCGCGGACGCGAATGAGATCCCGCTCGCCGATCTCTCCGGCGACGGTTTCGTTCTCTATCGCGACGACTTCAACTTGCATGACGAAATCATCGCGAAGTGCAAAGCCGCGGACTTTGCGCCGAAAATCGTATTTGAAACCAGTCAGCGCGAGCTCATGATTCAGACCGTCAGTGCCGGCTTGGGCATCGCCCTTTTGCCGAAACGTCTCTGTCCGGAAAATGATCCCAATGTTTCCGTGCACGTGCTCGCCGGTCGGCCGATCATTCATCGTCTTTACGTCATCTGGCGCAAAGGCCACTACCTCTCGCACGCCGCGAAATTGTGGCTCGAATTCGCGCAGGATCATATTCAAAAGGTTGCCGCTACCTCCTCTCTGAAATAAAATGACTACGTACTCATTCCGTCATCGCCTGCAGCTTTGGCGACACCAAGTAAGCCCGTGGCTGCGCCGCCCCGTCACTTGGCTCGTGCTGTTGGCGCTGGTGCTCGGCTACATCGTGAGCATCCAAAACGAGCGCATCGAGGCGCTCACCGCGCGCGTCAATGAACTGTCGCAGACAGGACCGGGCTCCACGCCCGCGCGCCTTAGCAATTTGGAATTCATCGTCAACGATCACACCGAACACTTGCGCACGCTGGATGGCAAAGTGTATCAACTGCAAGTCGATCAGGCAGATCTCGATTGGCGGACCACCACCAACCGTTGGGATATTGATGAACAAATAAAATAAGCTCCCGCAAGGGAGCTTTTTGCGTGGGCAAAACGGGGAAAATATTTTTCCGCGCGGTCAGCAGGCGCGGCACGGGTGCTTCGTTTGCGCGCATAATAAAAGACCGCCGCGCATCGCGCGGCGGTCA
>NZ_CABSTC010000007.1:0-30376 GCF_902480485.1 uncultured Negativicoccus sp.
CGGCGCTTTCAGTTGCCCGACTTCCAACCGCAGCACTTCATTTGTCTTTGCTAATTCTACCACACGAGTGCGTACTTGTTGAACTTCGTAACCTTTTTGCGAAATAAAAATGTTGGCTCCATAGAGAACAAAGACAGCCAAGAACACCACAATCGCAACAACAATAGCCACCATTCGATTGCTCGCAGCTTCTTCTCTTACTTTGGGTTGCGAAACGGGTAGAGCTATACGGTGTTCCGCTAATTCATACTGCCAAACTGAACTTTTCGCCAACATTTCTCGTCACCTCATTTAAACTTTTTCTGCCACTCGCAAAATCGCACTCCGCGCTCGAGGATTATCCTCCAACTCCTGCTCGGTCGGCCGAATCGCCTTGCTGACATTTCGTAACGTCGCCTGATGCCCGCATTGGCATACCGGCAACTCCGGCGGACATATACAATCTCTTGCAAGATCTCGAAACGTATGCTTGATAATCCTGTCTTCCAAAGAATGGAAACTGATGATTCCGATTTTACCGCCGGGCTTCAATGTTCTTATCGCATTGCACACGGCTGTTTCTAAATCTCTTAACTCGCCGTTGACTTCGATCCGTATGGCTTGAAAGGTTCGTTTTGCAGGATGTGGTCCGGTACGCCGCGTCGCTGCCGGAATCGCCGCTTTGATAACTTCCACCAATTCTCCGGTGGTGGTAAGCAGGCCATTCTCTCGTCGTGCCACAATACGTTGTGCAATACGATTGGCAAATCGCTCTTCTCCGTACTGACGAATAACTTGCGCAAGTTCTTTTGCAGAATACGTATTGACAACCGTTGCCGCCGTTAACTCCTGGCGTTGATCCATGCGCATATCTAAGGGGGCGTCATGCTGATATGAAAATCCTCGTTCTTCTGTATCCAATTGGTAAGAAGACACCCCTAAATCACAAACGATTCCATCCACACCGGTAAATCCAAGCTCATTGACTACTTCATTTATCTCTATATAATTCCGCTGCACTAAATGAATCCGGCAGCGCATTTGCTCTAATCGTTGGCGAGCCGCCTGCAATGCAGCCGCATCCCGATCAATACCGATCAGACATCCGTCTGCGGCAAGTCGCGAAGCAATTTCATGCGAATGGCCGCCACCGCCCAGTGTCATGTCGACGTATATGCCGTGAGGGTTCTGTACGACATTATCGACGGTCTCTTTCAGTAAGACTGTTACATGATGAAACATGTTCACCTACAAACTGAAGTCTATCGGCAGATCAATTCCTGCCGCCACATCACTAATGGAATCTCTGGCTGCCTCTTCCTGTGCCGCCAGCTGAGTTTTGCTCCAAATTTCAAGCTGATTGCCGGTACCGACTACAACTGCTTCCCGCTTGATTTGTGCATAGTCTCGTAAATGCGCAGGGAGCAAAATACGTCCCTGCTTATCGCATTCCACTTCACTACTGCCACCAATCAAAAAGCGAATCAGCATACGCACTTCTTTGCGCGTGCTGGAAAGCTGCTGTAGTCGTTCCGCCACTTGCTCCCACCGTTCGAGCGGATAAACGGTAACGCAAGCGTCCAAGCCGCGCGTAATTACAAAACGTTCGCCCAACTCTGCGCGAAACCCGGCGGGGATAATCATCCTGCCCTTGGCATCCACCGAGTGGGAATATTTTCCCATGAACACTTGCCTCACCCCTTTTCTCCACTTTTAACCACATTCTACCATAATTCCCCACTATGTTAAATTCCGTCTCCACTCGCTCTAAAATTTACTAAGATCCTTATTTTTATAATTTTTGTCTATTCTTAGTACCGTACATTTGTACCTCCACTACATTTTGTTGATATCGAGCAATAAAAAAGATCTTCCTTACTATTACTAGTAGAAAGATCTTTTTTATTTAATTAAATTCTAATCAAATTATAGTCTTACAAGCACGCAGTCTTGAATCACATTCATTCCTGCATTTTTAGCTGCTTCTAAAACACGCGGCGTGTCCGCACCGGGTTGAAACCACATAGTTTTGACTCCTTTTTCCGCACATTCCGCTACGGCTTTTAACCCCGGTTCTTCGCCGACAACGAGATCCACCACATCAGGAACTACAGGCAAATCCAAGACGCTGTGATAGACAGGCGAGCCGTCAATTTCAGTAGCGTTCGGATGTACAGGATAAACTTCGTAGCCATTCTTCTTTAAAACTGTATAGACTTTGTAGCCGAATTTTTCCGGTTTGGGTGTCGCCCCCACTACTGCCCACACTTTTTTCTGTAATGCTTCTTGTACCGTCATAAGCCCTCCTTTAGTCGAATCTCAAGTGAATCCAACTGCCATTCTGCAAGATCAATACTCGCCAGTTCCTGCAATGTTTGCGGTTTTCTCTGCGGATTAATCCCTGCCAAGTAACCCAGATACCCTAAGATATCCGAAGGGGTTTTGCCCGCTTTTAACAGCTTGCGAACCGTAATACCGTGCTGCCGTTTTGACAAGCGTATTCCTTCCCGATCACAAAGTAATGGTATATGCCAATACATAGGTGCCGTCAAATTAAGCGCATTCATAAAACGCACCTGCCAGCCTGTCGACTCCGCCAGATCCACGCTGCGAACAACTTCCGTGATACGCATCATCGCATCATCTACCGCCACCGCAAATTGATAGCTGTACACGCCATCGGCTCGCAACACGACTATATCATCGGCGCCTTCCGCCATGGTCGTAAAAATGGTTTCGCCTCGCTGTGATTGGTATGTAACAGTTTCATTGCTGCCACGGTACCTCCATGAAGGCGGCCTTTTCATGCGTTCAGGCACATGCCAACGACAATGCCCGTCATAATCCACATGATGGTCACCACGATGCGGTGCAGACGCAATCGCTAAGCGACGAGCGCGTGAACAAGTACAAGCGTACATTTGTCCCGACTCACGCCACTGTTCGATGATGTTATTGTAAATGCCCAAACGTTCTGATTGGCGATACGGTCCATACGGGCCGCCGACGTCGGGACCTTCTTCCCATACAAAGCCCAACGCATGCAGATCTTCGTACATTGCATCTTCGTATATTTTTTGGCAGCGCGCCCGATCCAAATCTTCGAGCCGCAAAATCCATCGGCCGTTATTTTGTTGCGCCGCACACCAGGAAATCAATGCCGTCCAAACGTTGCCTAAATGTAAGTAACCGGTCGGGCTCGGTGCATAGCGACCTCGGTAATTATTTGCCGAAGTTGATGATGTCCCTGAAAAGTTCACGTTGCTCATTGAGTTTTGTAGCACCACCCATCACGCTGATATGTTGTTGTGCGATGATGCTTTGCAGCAGCGGTGCTTGTGCACGAATATCACTTTGCGTACAGTGAATAATCTCATCCCGAATTTGCTGGCGGAATGTGTCGGGCATTTTGGAAAGCATTCTGTTGACTGCACGTTCTCCGCGCATCGGTAAAGTAAACTGCGTCTGCGTCGGTGCCAGTGCACCGATGACATACTGCCGCATCGCACGATCCGTCGCTTCAAATCGACCGATGGCCGCCGGCATGTCTGCGTATACCTGTAATGTTTCCGCTAAATTAGGATCCCGGTACGAACAAAAAACGCTGTTGCCGTTGCTCATGATTTGCGCATGCGCACCGTACGCGCCACCTAAAATACGTACATTCTGCCAAAGATACTCATAGCGTAAGATATGTTCCAGCACTGTCAGCGCGCCGTGATATGTGTGCCCCTCACGACGGAAATTACCGCCTTGCGCGACATACTGTACCTTGCCCACACTGATAAAGCCCTCGTTACCGATATGTAAATCCAGCGCGAGAGGTGCATCCGCTGATTTTTCTTGCTCCAAATCCGCCAGCAAGCGGGAACTTTCCTGTTGCCAGGCAGTACTCTCCTCTTCGCCGCCGCAAATCAGCGCGAACGATCCCACCATCCGGAAAATACGCCGGCTCGTTTGCTGCAACGCCGTAATAATTTCTTCCGTGCTATGCTGTGCCAACTTCTGCAAGAAAGCAAAATAAGATAACCCCGACTGATCACGTAAACGCTCCAACGGTGAAACATAGGATAATGCACGGTTCATCATTAACGCGTTCCCCCGACGGAAAAGTTGTAAATTCCAATCGGTCTTCTTTTCATTGATCAGCTCCGTCAATCGTTTCGTGTCGGTGAACAGAGTATGATTGATCAATTCATTGGTCAAAGTAACAAGTTGTGACGTATTGGATGTTAATGCTTTGCCTCGGACCACAAAATATGAGTAGACATCTCTGTCATCATCGTAACGGGAACCGCTTTTCAATCCGACAGTAATCCCGCCGGTATGAAAATTGATTTGCTGCGCCAACTCGGCATAGGTATAACCTCGGGTATCCAGTTCACCAAGCACATCACTCAAAAGAACCGCATATAAATATTCCTGTGTCGTTAAATGCAAAAGAGGAAAATAAAGAGTCGCATATAAAATTCCGTTGCTGTCCCCTGCCATACGGTAGACAGGAAAACCTTCAACATCCTCCTGCAGCAACGCGTCTGAATCGACCTTCTGCGGTAATTCGTCGCGTTCCAGGAGCGGTATGGTAGCGAGTTGCTCCTCATTGTCCGCCGTTTGTTGCCGCCGTTTCAACGTTGCCGTCTGCTCGATAATCCGGCGCTCTTTTTCAGGCGAAAGCGTTTCTTTAAAAGCTGCCAGTTTTTCACGTACCGCCTGCTCCTTTTCTTCCTGCAAACCGACTTGCGGTGCCATGGTAATGACAGCTTGATGCGGGTTACGACAAATCAGATCGCCAATAATAGTATGAAATGTTCCGGCGGTGATCTCTTCACGCAACTCTCGAATATCTTCTTCGTAACGCAATCCCTGTAAAGGATCGCGATCATACAACCAGAAATCCAATGCACGCAAATTGTAAAACAGTCCTTTGGGGCGACCGTTAAAATCATTTTCCCGCAACGAAAACTCCAGACGATTCAGCGCCGCACTCAGAAGCTCAGACGAAAACCCTTGCGCAGCAATTTTCTGCATAAAGGCATCAAACAATTGCACCAAAGATGCTTGGTGCTCTCGTTCCGAGCCGATCGCCTCAATGTGCCAAACAGCCTGTTTCAAACTATCGATGATACTGCCGGAAACATCCGTCGCCAGCCCTTTCGAGATGATTTCCTGACGTAACGGTGCACCGGGTATAGTCAAAAGCGCATAATTCCAAACTTCCATCGCCATCATTTGCGCCGGACTGAGAGTATCCGGCAAAACGATATCGATGGCATGTAGCGTTTTCCCCTGACGTTCTTCATCCTCCGTCACGCCGTAATAGAATGTCGCTTTCTGTCGTGCAGTAGGCGCGCTTTGCGTAGCGATTTCGCTGTCGATCTCCCGGTAATGATACTCGTTCAAGTATTTTTCCGAAATATACGTCAACGTTTCTTCGAGCGGCATATCGCCGTAGAGGAAAAAGTACGCATTGGACGGGTGATAATATTGTTGATAAAAATCCGTGAAGGCTTCAAATGTCAATTCCGGGATGTGATCGGGGTCTCCGCCTGATTCATATCCGTACGTAGTATCGGGGAAAAGCACCTCCATCGCTTTTTGACCCAATACATCATCTGGCGATGACAACGCGCCTTTCATTTCGTTATACACAACACCTTTATAAATCAAAGGCTGATCCGCATCATCCAATTCATAATGCCAACCTTCCTGCATAAGAATATACGGATCTTTACGCAGATTCGGATGGAAGACGGCATCCAAATATACATCCATCAAATTTTGAAAATCTTTGGCGTTGCGGCTGGCGACCGGATACATTGTTTTATCCGGGAATGTCATCGCATTTAAAAAGGTATTCAACGACCCTTTGACCAGTTCGACAAACGGTTCACGCAGCGGATACTTATCGGATCCGCACAGAGTTGAATGCTCCAAAATATGCGCGACACCGGTGCTGTCAGCCGGCGGCGTGCGAAACGTTACCGAAAACACTTTATTATCATCTTCCGTAGCTAAAAACAGCAGCTTTGCCTTGGTCTGATCGTGTTGCATTATATACGCTTGCGCGCTAATTTCATTAATGTACGATACTTCTTGGACAGTAAAGCCCGCGACTTGATCGTTTTTTTCGTATTTCACAACATCACTCCTCATCTTTCTCTTATTCTTATTGTAACACAGTGCTTATCGGTATCCGAAGGGAGCTTAAGCGTACCGCTTAAACATGGTATAATATAGCCAATCTTGGTAACTGTGAGGATGTATGATTGCGCTGATTTTTGATTATTTAGGAACGATTGCCTTTGCGATTTCGGGCGCATTGGTGGGCATGCAAAGACGCATGGATATTTTCGGCATTGCCATACTTGCCTTAGCAACCGCTGTAGGCGGCGGCATGATCCGCGACACACTCGTCGGTAACACACCGCCGAGCGCTCTCGAAGATGGCAGCTACATTGCGATCTCACTGGTAACGGTGGTAGCACTCCTATTTTCATTCCGAAGGTTGCGCGGCAACTACAAATACCGACGCTATTCCCTCTACCTGTACAACCTTGCCGATACCTTTGGCCTGGCTTCTTTTACAGTGACCGGCGCAATGGTAGGTGTGGCAGCGGATCCCCGTTCGATTTTTCTGTTGCCGGTGACGCTTGGTCTGATTACGGCCTGTGGTGGTGGCATCATTCGAGATATCGGCGCACTGCGCATTCCGGTGGTATTTCGTAATGAAGTCTATGCCTCCGCTTCATTAGCCGGCGGCATCGTTTTTTGTTTGGTACGACAGATCGCCACTTTGGCTTGGGCCGGTCCGTTGGCATTTTTGACTGTCATGCTGATCCGTTTACTGGCAATTCGGTATAAATTGGAATTGCCCAGGGCTCACCGACGAGATTATTTGGGTAAAAACAAAAGGAGCAAATAATGAAACAAATATTTTGGCGTAAAGCGATCCAAACACTAATGATCGGTGTATTTGCTTTTGGTGCCGGTCAAACGGCATGCGCGGCAACGATTTTATATGTACCGCAAGACAATCGTCCCGTCAGCTATGCCTACACTGTGGATACGGCACAGGCGGCGGGTTACACGGTGCTGACCCCGCCGGAAACGTATCTCTCCGACCAGGGCTACCAAGGCTCGCCGGATAAAGTTTGGGAATGGGTCAAACAAAACGTCAATCAGGCAGACGCGCTGGTTCTTTCCACGGACACTTTGATTTATGGCGGTTTAGTGGATTCCCGCAAGCATGATATAAATATTTTAACCTTGAAAAACCGTCTCTCGGAGCTCGCCGCACTGCACAATGCGCATCCGATGCTGCCGATCTATGCATTCGGCACGATCATGCGTTCCCCACGTGCCAGCGACGGCAAAGTAGAACCTTCCTACTATGCCGACTACGGTCCGAAAATCTTTGAAATTGCTTACTGGCAGGATAAAGCGGATGCGGAAGGCTTGACTGCGGAAGAATCCGCTAAACTTTTATCGCTGCAGATGTCCGTACCGCTGGAATATATGCAGGATTGGTTTGCGCGACGCACGAAAAACAACCAGGTCAACGAAATGTTAATTCAGGATGCCGCCTCCGGTGTGCTCACCTATTTCTGCCTCGGCCATGACGATACGGCAGGTTTTTCGCAGTCCTCATTAGAAGCTCGGTATCTCAAAAAAGCAACGGCTAACCTGTCGCCGCGCGTTTACGGATCTTTCCCCGGCGCAGATCAATTAGGTCTTTTATTAATTGCACGCTACCACGTGGATCGCTCCCAGACAACCCCTAAAATTCGTGTTATTTACCCGCTCGGCGGCGGCGCTGATACGATGCCGCATTATGAAAATCAAAGTATCGGCAAAACGATAGCCGATCACGTCACTGCTGTCGGCGGTGAAATTGTTACCACGGAAAAACCGGATCTTTTGTTAGCCGTTAACACCCCGCTCAGTGATGTCACCGGCGAATCGGAAGCCTTTGCCAACCTTGCTATGCCGCGTAAAAGTGCCGCTGCCTTTTTAACTCGTGTGGAAGATGCGCTTTCGCGACACATTCCGGTCAGCGTCGCCGATATCTTTTATTCTAACGGCTCCGATAATACTCTTTTAAAAGAAATGCAAAACGCCAACTTGCTCTATAAAATTTCTGCATATAACGGCTGGAACACCGCTTCGAACACGGTGGGCTACGCGGTAGCGCAAGGCATTCTGGCCGCACAAATGCCGGAAAAAGCACAGCATCGCATGCTGACAGAACAATACTTGGATAACTGGGGCTACCAGGCGAATATTCGTAAAGAAATTTACCGTGAACAGGAAAATTTGCGCACGGACAATGTCAAATACTCCGGCAAATTAAATCCGCGTCTTTCGGAAATGCTGGTGGAGAAAATTCAAACTTTTGCCGAAGAGCACCTTGACATCAACCCTCGTACTGTAACGGCACGTTTCCCCTGGGGACGTCTCTTTGAAACGCAAATCACGGTAGCTCCGACACCGCAATATCCGTTGATGAGAGATATCCTTGCCGAACGGGCTCGCCAAGAAGCCGCGCGAAAGGCGGCCGAAAAAGCAGCTCAGGAAAGCGCGGCGCAAACCCAAAATACCAAGAATAGTGACAAGTCTACCCCGGCAGCGACAAGCGCTTCCGGTGACAAAACTGCAGCTCCTATACAAAAGCAATAAAAAAACGCCTCCTGGGAGGCGTTTTTTAATGCAACGTTTTTTGCCGTAAATAACGACGCGCATCACCCAAACAATAAAGCGATCCGCAAACTACAATGATATCCCCCGGTTGCGCGAGTTCTTTCGCGCGTTCCAGGCCGGCAACTACGTCCGCCGCCGGTTCGGTCGTTCCCGGTAAGTATTCACAGATCTCCTCTGCACTGCGTGTGCGTGGCGTCGGTGCAGGTACGGCGATAATAGTATCTTCTTCACGGAATAATTCTTCCGCGATACCTTCAATGTCTTTATCCTTCAACGATGCAAATACGAAAAAGCGTTTCTTATCCGGATATATCTCATTCAGCGTCATGGCAAGTGCCGCCGCTCCGTCAACATTGTGAGCGCCGTCCAAGATCACGGGCACATCGCCCTCAATGACCTCAAAACGTCCCGGCCACTGCGCGCGGGAAATACCTTCGCGCAAATGATCTTCCGTAATCCGTGCTTCCTTTTTCATTAGCACTGTTAAAGCCATAGCCGCTACTGCCGCATTGACCGTCTGGTGCATGCCGAAAAATGGCACAAAGAGCATTGCGTCAGCATTATCCTTGCGTTTAAGAGTGATGATCTGGCCACGATCGAATGTCGTGCGACGCTCGACCGAGAAATCACGATCCCATAAATACATTGGCGCATTCTTTTTGTGTGCGATTTCTTTGATAATTTTCAAAGCGGTACGATGTGCGGATGTCACCAAAGGGACATCTTCTTTGATAATGCCCGCTTTTTCCGCGGCAATTTCTTCCACTGTAGCGCCGAGGTATTGCGTATGATCGAGCGACACATTAGTAATCACGGCAACTTCCGGAATAATAACATTCGTCGAATCCAAGCGGCCGCCCATACCTACTTCCACTACGGCGTATTCCACGCCCGTCGCCTGAAACGCAAGAAACGCACATGCGGTCAGCAACTCGAATTCCGTTGCCATTTCACCGCCTGCCGCGACATTTTTCTCTGCGACTTCGCGCACCTGACTTAAATATTTCGCAAAATCCGATGGCGAAATATCCGCTCCATTGATGCGAATTCGCTCAGTATATTCTTCCAAATGCGGAGAAGTAAAACGTCCGCAGGAAATGCCTGCTTGCTGCAAAACACTTTCCAACATGGCGGTAACGCTTCCTTTTCCGTTGGTACCTGCCACATGAATGCTTTTAAACGCATTTTCAGGATGGCCGAGCCCTTCTAAAAGTGCTTTAATACGTTGTAAGCCGGGTTGGATGCCGAACGCTGCCGTCTCTGTCAGCCAAGCAATCGATTCTTGATAGTTCATGCCTTCTCCTTTGCAAGCGTAGCTAAAAACGCTCTACGCTCCATCAATGTGGCCAGCTTCTCGTTGTAGTTGGCCAGTTTTTCGCGTTCTTTTGCCACAACTGCAGCAGGTGCTTTGGTTACAAACGACTCGTTACCAAGCTTTTTCTCCAAACGTGCGACTTCCTGATGCAACTTATCTTCTTCCGCCTGAATCCGTACATTCTCTTTTTCAACGTCGATAACATCTGCCAGCTTAACGTAAATTTCTAAACCGTCGGTAATCGCAGTCAACGCATTTTCCGGCGCCGGCGCATCATTGGCAAGCAGGTTCACTGCACTCGTATTCGCCAATTTTTCAAAATAAAGCGGATGATCTTCCACTACCGCCGTCAAATCATCTCGTTTCACACGCAACAACAAAGGTACTTTTTGACTCGGCGCGATATCTGCCTCCGCGCGCAAGTTACGCACGGCTTTGATGGCATCCATCAAACGATCCATCTGTTCGGCGGCATCCGCAAAACGCAGCGCCGGATCGGGCGTCGGCCATGACGCTTTGGCGAGCGTCAAACCTTCATGCGGTAAATGCTGCCAGATATGTTCGGTGACAAACGGCATAAACGGGTGTAATAACGCCAATGCGCGTGTCAAAACATAAACCAGTACGCTCTGTGCGACCGCACGGTCGGAAGCGTTATCATCCGCATATAAACGCGGTTTAACGGCCTCTATATACCAGTCGCAGAAGATATTCCAAATGAATTCATAGACACTTCCTGCCGCTTCTCCCAATTCAAATTTTTCCAAATTCGCGGTGACACTTTCTTCCGTCTGCGCCAGGCGTTCCAAAATCCAACGATCTGCAAGGGTTAATTCTTCGGGTGAAAAAGCATGTTTTTCTTCATAGCCTTCTAAATTCATCAATACAAATTTAGCGGCATTCCAAATTTTATTGGCGAAGTTACGGTTTGCTTCGACGCGTTCCATATAAAAACGCATGTCATTACCCGGGGTATTACCCGTCATCAGCGTAAAACGTAAAGCATCCGCACCGTATTCATTGATAACTTCCAGCGGATCAATGCCGTTGCCAAGTGATTTGCTCATTTTACGGCCTTGGCTGTCGCGCACCAAACCGTGAATAAAGACGTGTTTAAACGGTGCTTCCTCCATGAATTCGAGTCCCGTAAACATCATGCGAGCGACCCAAAAGAAAATAATATCGTAGCCGGTTACCAAAGTATTGGTCGGATACCATTGCTTAAGTTCCGGCGTTTGGTCCGGCCACCCCATAGTGGAAAACGGCCACAGTGCCGAACTGAACCATGTATCCAAAACATCGGGATCCTGTGTCACGCCGCCGCCGCAATGCGGGCAGGTTGTGATATCTTCACGGGAAACGATCGTTTCGCCGCATTCGTTGCAATACCAGGCCGGAATCTGATGGCCCCACCAAAGCTGACGGGAAATACACCAATCGCGAATATTTTCAAGCCAATGCGTGTAGGTTTGCGTAAAACGCGGCGGCACAAATTCTGTCCGCTTTTCTTCTACCGCTTGTAACGCGGGTTTCGTCAGCGGTTCCATTTTGACGAACCATTGCCGCGTAGCAAGCGGCTCGATGGTCGTGTGGCAGCGCGAGCAGTGGCCGACCGCATGATCGGCATCTTCGATTTTTACCAGCAGACCTTTTTTCCGCAATGCTTCCACTACCGTTTTACGCGCGGCATATCGTTCCATACCGTTAAAGGCGCCGGCGTTTTCATTGAGGGTACCGTTCGGATTCATGATGACAATCGATTCTAATTGATGGCGTTCCCCCATCTCGAAATCGTTCGGGTCATGCGCCGGCGTGATTTTAACCGCGCCTGTACCGAATTCCGGTTCGACATAGCTGTCGGCGACCACTTCAATTTCACGATCCGCCAGCGGCACGATAACTTTTTTGCCGATATACTTTGCGTAGCGCTCATCTTCCGGGTGAACGGCGATACCGGTATCGCCCAGCATCGTTTCCGGCCGCGTGGTGGCAATCTGAATATACCCGTCACCGTCGACCAACGGATAATTGACGTAGTACAGTTTACCGGCTTCGTCTTCGTATTCCACTTCGATATCCGACAATGCCGTCATGCAACGCGGGCACCAGTTGGTAATCCGGAAGCCGCGGTAAATCAAGCCTTTTTCGTATAAGGAAACAAACACTTCGCGGACGGCTTTCGAGCAACCTTCATCCAGTGTAAAACGCTCGCGTGACCAGTCACAGGAAGCTCCCAAACGACGAATCTGCTGACCGATCCGGTCGCCGAATTTTTCTTTCCATTCCCAAACGCGTTCGACAAAAGCTTCTCGCCCTAAATCATCCCGTGTCAACCCCTCTTTGGCAAGCTCCTCTTCGACCTTGATTTGCGTTGCAATACCGGCATGATCTTTCCCCGGTAGCCACAACGTGTTATAACCTTGCATCCGCTTAAAACGAATCAAAACATCCTGTAATGTATCATCCAACGCATGTCCCATATGCAATTGACCGGTGACATTCGGCGGCGGTAAAACAATACTGTACGCTTTTTCCCCCGGTTTCGGTTCTTCATGAAAAACGCCGTTTTCTTCCCAGAACTGATACCATTTCTGCTCAATTTCAGCGGGATTATAGCTGGTTAAATTTTTATATTTCCCCATCCTGGACCCTCCTTTTAAATAAAAAAATAAACTTTCGCCCACATAGGACGAAAGTTATGCTTCCGCGGTACCACCTAAATTATCCATTGATCCCTTGAGACGCGTAACGTGCGCAACCGGACAGACCTTTCTTTCTGCCGACTCGGGGGTGACATAAAACGCAATTCGGACGATACTTGCAGCCGGTGTATCGCTCTCTGCACCGAAGGGGCGTTTCTTCTTCCCGTCATTGTCATTAACGATTTGCAAGTATTGTACTAAAGCATAGCTTAATTGTCAAATAAAATACACCTCGTCAAATGACGAGGTGTATTTTATGCGAATGTGGCGAGCTTACATCATGCCGCCCATGCCGCCCATACCACCCATGCCTGCCGGAGGCATTGCCGGCTGTTCCTGCGGTTCATCGGCAATCACTGCTTCTGTCGTTAAAACAAGAGCCGCGATGCTGGCCGCATTTTGTAAAGCCGAACGGGTGACTTTAGCCGGATCCACAATGCCGGATTTGACCATGTCTTCATACTCTTCCGTCAATGCGTTAAAACCGATGCCGGCATCGGCCGCTTTGACTTTATCCACTACAATGGAACCTTCGAGACCAGCATTGTCTGCAATCTGGCGAACCGGTTCTTCAATCGCGCGACGAACAAGCTGTACGCCCGTACGTACGTCGCCTTCGACATCCAATTGATCCAATGCACTCTGGATATCAAGGAACGTTGTGCCGCCACCCGCAACGATACCTTCTTCGACCGCTGCGCGAGTCGCGTTGAGAGCATCTTCCAAACGTAATTTTTTATCTTTGAGCTCGACTTCCGTCGCCGCGCCGACTTCGATCACTGCTACGCCGCCGGCCATTTTAGCCAAACGTTCTTGCAATTTATCTTTGTCGAATTCCGAGGTAGCCGCTTCATATTGCGAACGAATCTGCGCTACGCGTGCCTTAATATCTTCCGACTGACCCGCACCGTCAACGATCGTCGTTTCGTCTTTCGCTACCCGTACCTGACGAGCCGAACCGAGATCCGCCAAAGTGACGCTGTCCAGTTTGCGGCCGAGATCTTCCGTGATCAAGGTCGCCCCGGTCAAAATCGCGATATCTTCGAGCATCGCTTTACGGCGATCCCCAAAGCCCGGAGCCTTGACTGCTACCGCGCGGAATGTGCCGCGCAGTTTGTTGACAACGAGGGTCGCCAATGCTTCGCCTTCCACGTCTTCCGCAATGATCAGGAGTTCTTTACCCGCCTGAACGACTTGTTCCAACGCCGGCAAAAGATCCGCGATCGCACCGATTTTACGATCGGTAACGAGAATATACGGATCGCTCATCACCGCTTCCATTTTGTCGGTATCGGTGATCATGTACGGCGAAATGTAACCGCGGTCAAACTGCATACCTTCCACAACAGAAAGTTGCGTGCCCATACCTTTGGACTCTTCCACAGTAATAACACCGTCTTTACCGACTTTTTCCATCGCATCGGCAATCATCTGACCGATTTCTTCATCGCCGGCGGAGATCGACGCTACCTGTGCAATGGCATCTTTACCTTCAACGGTGATTGAATGTGCTTTAATTTCTTCAACGAGTTGTTTAACTGCCATTTCAATGCCGCGTTTCAGTACCATCGGATTGGCACCGGCCGCTACATTGCGCATGCCTTCACGAATCATCGCCTGCGCTAAGAGGGTCGCTGTTGTCGTACCGTCACCGGCCACGTCATTGGTTTTGGTCGCTACTTCTTTGACGAGTTGCGCACCCATGTTTTCTACCGTATCTTTAAGTTCGATTTCACGGGCAATCGTTACGCCGTCATTGGTAATCGTCGGCGCACCGAATTTTTTATCCAGAACAACGTTACGGCCTTTCGGTCCGAGTGTTACTTTGACCGCATTCGCCAGCGTATCAACACCCGCCAAAAGAGCTCGACGTGCTTCTTCATTAAATTGAATTGTTTTAGCCATTTAGTTCGCTCCCTTATTTATATGCTTATATATTTTAATGATTGGTAATCAGCAGAAATCGACTGACTTTTATTTATCTAAAACCGCGAGAACATCGCGTTCTGCAATCAGCAGGAATTTTTCATTGTTTTCTTCGATATCCGTACCGGCATATTTGGCAAACAGTACATGGTCGCCCGCTTTTAATTCCATCGGAATCCGCGTGCCGTTGTCGGCTACTTTACCCGGTCCTACTGCAAGTACTTCCCCTTTTTGCGATTTTTTTTGCGCTGTATCCGGCAAGAAAATGCCGCCTTTGGTTTTTTCTTCCGCTTCTACAACTTTAATCAATACACGATCTGCTAATGGTTTTAACATCTACATTACCTCCTTGAAGGATTATCGAAATTTATTAGCACTCTTATCTATTGAGTGCTAACTACATATATAATAATAAGACACTTGCCTTAAAAAAGCAAGCGTCTTTTTGATTTTTTGTCTTTTTATCTTTTTGGTGACGCTATTTGCTGCACTAAAGCAGCGGCAACATCTTCGATCTTTTTCCCTTTTTGCATGGCAAAATTTCGCAGTTTTTCATAGGCCTGTTCTTCCGTTAAATGGTAACGGCTCATCAGGTATCCTTTCGCGCGATCCATCGTCTTGCGGGCCGCCAGCTTTTCTTCCGCACGCGCGCGCGACTGCGACAATTCATTGTGTTCACGATATCGCGCCAGTGCCAGTTGCAAAGTGACTCGCAAGTCGATCTCGCGCACCGGCTTAAGCAAATAGCCGTAGACTCCCGACTCGCCTGCCTTTTGCACCAATTTCTCTTCACTGTAGGCCGTCAGCAAAACGACCGGTCCCAGTCCTTCTGAACGCAACCGACGGGCGGTTTCAATTCCATCCAGACGCGGCATTTTTAAATCCAAAACAAAAATATCCGGCTGCCATTTTTTGCCAAGTGCGAGTGCCTCTACGCCGTCTTTACCGATACCTACTACATCGTAACCGGATTCTGTCAACATTTCGGCAACGTCCATCGCGATCAAGCCTTCATCATCAGCTACGACTACGCGTAAGCGATCCATCATTTTTCCTCCTTGCGCGGAAATTGGCAAATAGCGAGCACACTATTTTTTTCGTTTTGCATGACAAAGGTGCCGCCTAAATGGAATTTCACCAGATTCGCCACAATTTGCAAGCCGAGACGATACCGATCCGGTGAAAAATCAGGCGGCAGCGGCGGGCCGAAATTTTGAATGGTCAGTCGTAACCCATCGGTATCACCGTATAAGCGCACATTCACTTGTTGTTGCTTGCTTTCCCCTTTGCCGTGTTCACAAGCATTTTGTACCAGCTCGTGCACCGTCATTCCGATCGTCAGTGCATCTTCGGATGTCACCGTACCCCAGGTGCCGGCAGCCTCCCAAGTAATTTCAACGGCCGGTGCCCATTCCAATCGCAACTGTTGAATCAATCCTTCGATCAATAGGGCAATATCGACTTCATCTTCCACTTGCGCGGCCAACGTGTCGTGAATGGAAGCAATTGCCAAAATACGCCGTTCCGCCTCTTTTAAAGCCGCTTTTGTTTCCTCGCCGCTGCGTCGTTCCTGCATCCGCAAGAGACTGGCAACGGTTTGCAAATTATTCTTAACCCGATGATGAATCTCTTGAATAACGACGTCTTTGACAAAAATTTCTTTTTCTTTTTGTCGTAGCATCGTGACGTCGGTTAAGAGCAAAAGCACGCCGGCCACGGTACCTTCCGCAGGAATTGGCAATGCTCTGGCGGCCAATACCGCCTGCGGCAACTCCCATTCCGCCGTTACAATCGCTTTTTCCGTGCGCGCCTGTTCGACCGGCGCCATCACCAGACTGTCGCTCATGCGTAACGCCGTATTTGGCTGCGAAACTTCCCAAAGATGTAATAAACGCTGCCCGATCTCATTCATATAAACAACGCGACCCGCCGGATTATATAAAAGTATGCCATCCTGCGTGGAAACGTTCATTTGCTCTGTCGCGTCCGTCGGATAGGGCAATCCCAGTAAGCGCCAGGCACTATCCAATAAAAGTTGCGGGGTATTATCCGGACTGCCGACGAATGCAATCAACGCCAGCACAAGTCCGGCATTATCCAATACCGGGTATACATCAAACGAAAGACTTACTCCGAGTTCGACCTCCCGTCGACCGCTGATCGGCCGCCCTGTACGCAGCACACCGGTCAGAATTTGTTCGTACTTGAGCGGAAACTTCTCACCTACCTGACCGAAATCAATGGCTACACCCACCGCCGGTGCTGCTTTTTCGGTGACAATAACAGCAGTCTTCTCCGCATCCGGCACAAAAAACAAAATATTTTTTTGCGTTAAATCCGCTAAAAAGTCCAGCCATGCGGTAAGCTCTGTTAAAATACGCGCGCCGACAGCGGAAACGGATGTTTGCGTAATATACTCCCGCAACGAAAACGACATTAGATAGTCCCTCGGAACGGCAATCTGGGATCTGCATTTAATGTCCAATCCGCAAATTGTCCTGCTTCGTATTGATAAAAAGCACGTGAGCCGATCATCACCGCATTATCGGTGCAAAAACGCAAGTCCGGAGTCAGAAGTCGCAACCCCGCGCGTTCACACGCCGCTGCCAATTCCTGACGCAAGCCGCTGTTGGCTGCCACACCGCCGGCAATGCAGACAATGTCACGATGTTGCTGTTGCGCCGCGCGAATCGTTTTTTCGACCAGCACATTCACCACCGCATGCTGAAATGATGCGGCTACGTCTTCCGGGCGATACGTTTCCCCACGCTGCTCACAATTATGTAAATAATTTAAAACCGCCGATTTTACACCGCTGAAACTGAAGTCAAAGTTATCTTCATTACGCAGTGCTTGCGGAAATTCAATCGCATGCGGATTTCCTTCGGCCGCCAAGCGATCGATATGCGGTCCGCCCGGGTACGGATAGCCCATCACGCGAGCGATTTTATCAAAAGCTTCGCCGGCAGCATCATCCTTAGTCTCGCCGAGCAGTTGAAATTCGTTGTACGCCGGCACATCTACCAGCATGGTATGCCCTCCGGAAACAACCAACGTCAAAAACGGCGGCTGCAAGTCCGGATGCGCCACCAGATTAGCATAAATATGCCCTTCCATATGATTTACCGCGAGCAGAGGCTTAGCCGCCGCGAAACTGAGGGCTTTTGCGCAGGCAACACCGACAAGCAATGCACCCACGAGTCCCGGCCCCTGCGTGACTGCAATCGCATCGATATCGGCGAGCGTAAGCCCTGCCGTCGTCAGTGCTTCCGCTACGACCGGCATCACGTCTTCTATGTGGTGACGCGATGCGATTTCGGGAACCACACCGCCGAATCGACGATGGATATCGATTTGCGAGGCGATAATATCCGCCAACACCGTACGACCGTCTTCGATAACTGCCGCCGATGTTTCGTCGCAACTCGTTTCCAATGCCAAAATTTTCACTCTGTTTCCTCCAGTTCCCGCGTCAGTAAATAACCGTCTTCACGGGGATTACTGTATGCATCTTCACGCTTCGTTCGCACGACAAATCCTGCCCGCTGATATAAATCCAGCGCGACAGTATTGGATTCCCTCACTTCTAAATGTAAATACCGTGCTTTACGATCATTCGCTTCTTCAATGGCCCGCGCCAACAATTGCGTACCGATACCCTGTTCCCTTTGGTCGGACATGACCGCAATCCGGATGAGTTGTACTTCATCCGCTACAAACCACAGATTCACGTAACCGATGACTTCCGTCCCGTTGGTAGCAACCAAAAAATTACCGGGGCCCTGCAAGAAATCATGTCGCAACGTCTTTGCCGACCATGGATCGGGAAAGCAATCTTTTTCAATTCGTTCAATAGCCGGCAAATCATCGGTAATCGCGATACGAATATTTATTTTATTTTCCGGCGCTTTTCCCATAGCACTTCCGCCTCACTTTTACGTAAATATTGAGGCACCAGCGTAAATACATCATCACTTCCGCGCTGTGCCCATTCCACCGCCGCGCAATCCAAGAGCACCGCGGCTCGCGCTACCTGTTGATAGGGCGGCGCTAACCGCAATCCCGCCGCTTCGAGTTCAGGGGCGAAAAGCTCCACCGCTTCGCCCAGACATATGACATCTTCCGCCTGATCTTTGACTGCGGCAATCGCTTCGGTAAGAGATGCAATGCGACTGTCGATAGCCAATTCCAACCGGCCGTCAGTCCATCTTCCTAAGCTGTAGTAGACATTTCCTTTTTGCGCATCCAGTAAAGAAAGTAACGAGCCGGCAGCATTTTTATAGTTATACATCAGCGCGTGCATAGTATTCACTCCAACGAGCGGGATCTGTAACGCAAATGCCATTGCTTTCGCCGTAGCCAACCCGATCCGCAGTCCGGTAAATGAGCCTGGTCCGGATGTTACCGCAATACCGGTCAGGTCGGAACGATCAAGTCCCGCGAGTCGAAGGACAGTTTCTATATGGGGAACGATTTGTTCGGAATGCGTACGTTTACGCCGCACGGAAAGTTCCGCCACTACTTTTTCCGCCGTCCCCACCGCTACGTTCGAGGTGATCCCTGATGTATCAAGCGCGAGCCACATCTGCCGCCACCTCCTCCAACCATTGTTGCGCTTTCTTATCTTGCGCCCTAACGATAATTTCTCGTGTCATTTCATCTTGCTTGTGCATTTCCACCTGCACCGCATGTCGCGGTAACTCCTCTAAAAATTTATCGGCCCATTCTACCAACGTCACACCTTCACGCCCAAATTCTTCAAAACCTATATTGGAAAGTTCAGCCGCACTCTCCAGCCGATATAAATAAAAATGATGGAACGCAAGCGGCTCGGCATCATACTCATGCAAAATAGTGAACGTGGGACTTGTCACTTCTCCCGTAATACCTAAGCCCTGCGCTACACCTTTCGCCAATTGTGTCTTCCCGGCGCCCAAGTCGCCTGCCAGTGCCAAATATAATCCGTCATACGCATGCCGAGCAAAAATCGTTCCGAGCCGACGGGTTTCTTCCTGTCCCTTAGTGATAAATACCGCTTGCTGTTTCATATGCCTCCAAAATGATTATAGCCGGTGACTTGCAATGCGTGACACGTATCTCCATCGCATATAAATAAGCCGCTTCCTTTTGTAACGCGACCGATCTCATACATTCCCTGCGGTACGGTGGATGTCGCCGGCAACGTGGCCGCGAGTTCAAAGTCTTCACCGCCGTACCAAATCAGATCTTCCGCGCAGAGCGCGTGTGGATCCGAACGTTGCGCCAAATCGCTTTGCCAGGTAAGCGCACTTTGTTCGACTTCGAAACGTGCTTCCGACTGTTTTGCCATATCCCCCAAAGCGAACGCGAGTCCGTCACTGATATCGTTCATCGCGGTCGCGCCAAGCTCCCGCAATAATTTTCCTTTGGCCAATTGCGGCCGTGGCGTGTTTTGAAACGCCCGCAACAATGCCTCGGGAGACATCCCGCGCGCAAGCAGATGATATGCCAGCGCCGCGTATCCGGTAGGTCCCGTCAAAACAATTCGATCTCCCGGCTGCGCACCGCTTCGGGTTACAGCCTGACCGCACGGCACATATCCGAGCGCTGTCGCGGTCAGTGTCATGCCATGTCGTGAATGTACGGTGTCTCCGCCCAGGAGTAGCGCATCATACGTGCGCAGGCACTCTCCTAAACCACGATATAACGAAATCATGTCTTCTTTTTGCGTCGTCTGCGGTAGCGCCAAAGCTACAACAATCCCCAAAGGTTGCGCCCCCATCGCCGCAAGATCACTCAAATTGACCGCTGCAAGTTTCCAGCCGAGCTCTTGAAACGTAATCGTTTGCGCAAAAAAATGAACGCCTTCGGTAAGTGTGTCCGTCGTCACTACCAGTTCCGTGTTCGGAGGAATAGCGACAACGGCAGCGTCATCATTCAACGGCACACGAACCGCCGCCCCTTGGGTCGGACATAATGCGGCGATATCCCGAATCAAAGCAAATTCATCACGGATCGCTGTCATCGCATCTCCTCCTTATCTTATGTTATTGTAGCATACTCGCTCCGCCGCTTTACCGGGAACAAAAGAAAAAGCCGCGAATACATTCGCGGCTTTTTAATTATTTGTTTTCGATCAATTGTTCATCCCGTTCCAATGGCTTCGTCAAATCCAAGTGACCCGTGATGGATTCGATCGGCTCGCCTTCCATCGTGAACTGCACACGTTCAATCTCCGGAAAATTTGTCAAGGTATTAACCGTTTCATACACCATCAAAATTTCTCCTAAAGAACCGCCCTGGTTATTTTTGACAGCCTGATTGAGATCTACGGTAGCAAGTTTCTTGTTTTGATTGACCTCGACTTTTTTGACCTTAGCGTCTTTCGGCCAAATCGGATATTCCAGCTTGCGATCCGCGATCAACATTTCTTCTACCGCCCGGTTTGGCGTGTACTGATCTGACGGCACATTTACCTTTACCGGCACAAGATGCTCTGCATCTTTACTGGGAATATAGGTGACCAGTGTCTTTTCGGTTGTCGCCACCTGCTGCGGTTGACTTGTGCCCATTGGCTTTGTCGATGGTGCCGAAGACGTGCAGCCGGCAATCATCAAAACCATGCACAGTAGCAATGCGCAGATCGGCCATCTCTTTTGTAAAAAATGCAAGCCTTTATTTGTCATCTGGAGTGCTCCTCAGCCCGTTTAAAGTATGTTTCTAATCCGTCTACAATGCTCTTCGCCAATGCCTTTTGAACATTCGGTTTTTGTAATTCGGCACGTTCCCGGGGATTTGAAATAAATCCGAGTTCCAACAATGTCGACGGCATGCTGCTGTTGCAAAGTACATAGAAATTCGCAGTGCGTACTCCACGGTCACCGAAATCCACTTCGGTAAGATTTGCTTCATGCAACGATTCCGCCAGCAACTGACCATAAAGGGAGCCACTGCAATAATATGCGGTCATACCGTCAATATCCGGGCGAACAAACGAATCGATATGAATACTGATAAATGCATCCGCCGCATGAGCTTCCGCCACATCCACGCGCGCCTGCAATTCCTCATCACCGTTAGCATGCGGTCGCGCCACATCGCGATCAGTCTCGCGCGTCAAGTATACTTTTGCGCCCTTTTCTTCCAACATCGGTTTCAAATAAATTGCAATCGGTAAGGTGATGTTCTTTTCATATACATCTCCTTCACCGATAGCACCTACATCCGTGCCCCCGTGCCCGGGATCAATAACAATCGTTTTCCCCTTTAAACCTGCCGTTGTTTTAAACGTGGGCGCAGGAACATACTGCGGTATGTCAATCACCACACGATAGGGTTTATTATGTTTTTTATCGCGTTTCAACGGGAATACTTTCACACTGTTTTTCGACAATGCCTGCGGAAATCGAAAATACAAAACGGTATCATCGTTTTCCCTGCTTACATTGAGCTTCGACACCATCGTCGGATTCAATGTGTATTTACCGACAATTTTGTTACCGTCAGTCTTCGCCAGCGTTACTTTCAGATCCTTACCGTCCTTGCTCAATTGGGCATCGATACTGGGCAGTCGATCTACATCCATCACCACACGAACAAACGGAACATGGGCATCATTACGGGTGACCCATCGCAATGCTTCCACATGTGCCGCAAACGAAGGGACTGTTTGAGAAAAAAGCAATGTACAGAAAAAACAAAATAAAATCAGTTTTCGCACGGTCCACCTCCTCCAACCGGTTCAATGCCTTTATTATAACATTGAAAACAGCGAATAAGATTAAGCCATTTTAAAAATGGATTTCAATTTTTATGCTTAATCCTTTTCCGGACATGCGGTGGTAATTTTTCTCCCGCAGTATCCAACTTGCGACGCAACTGTTTGACTTCCATTGCAATATCGACCGTAGCTTGCCGGTCCGTCTGCAAAGAAAGTATGACCACCTCATTTACGCCGGCTCCCTTAGGCAACCAGGCACTTGGTAAACGGATTGTCGTTTCGTCTTCGGCTACCATTTCGGTCCATTTTGCATTTTGACGATCAATGACGAGTCGAATCGGCTTCATTGTGTTCTCCTTCCACTGTATACGTGTTGCCGCCGGTACGAATAGTAATGGTTCCATTGCGATCCGTACGGTAAATGCGGATTCCCCGTTTTTGCAACCGTTTCAACACCGGTGCATGCGGCACTCCGTAAGGATTTCCGCGGCCGCTGGAAATCGTCGCCACCTGCGGTCGTACCGCAGCTAAAAAGGATTCCGTCGTGCCGGTCTTGCTGCCGTGGTGACCGACTTTTAAAACAGTAGCTGCAAGTTTCTTGCCATGTGCCTGCAAAAGTTCATGTTCCTGTAGCTTTTCTGCATCGCCCGTAAAGAGCATCGTAAATTGATTTGCTACCAATTTCATGACTATCGAGTGGTTATTATAATCCGGCATCCCTTTTTTATACATTACATTTTCCGTCGGTCCGAGTACATCAAAGTACACGCCTGCACCTAAATCAATCTGCATTCCCTGCGTAAGAACATACGGACGCAAACCTTTTTTAGCAAGCGTCTTCAAATACGTGCGGTAAATCGCATTTGTTTTAGTCAGACCGTCATCAAATACATACCGCACCGGTACGTGTTTCAATACTGCATAGGCGCCGCCTAAATGGTCACCGTCAGGGTGCGTAATGATCAGATTTTCCACTTCTTTGACACCGTACCGATCCAAATATTGAGTAAGTGCCGAACGATGTTCGACATCTCCCGTATCGATCAACGTCCACTTGCCCTGCCATTCAATCAGAGTGGCATCTCCCTGTCCGATATCCAGACAGCGAATTACCAATTCCTTTGATTCCGTAAGCGATGAAAAAGGATTGGGAAATTTCCACTGTGCTTGCGGATCGGACGACGCGCCGCCGGATGGGATCACATGCTGGCACCCCGTCAATACCATAATAAATGCAGTTACAATCAATATAAATATACTTTTTCTCATTCCATGACCTGTTCTTTATAGATATAGGGCAAAGTGTCTGCCACTTCAGTCGCTAAAAAGCCGTAACCGTATTGCTCCGCCAAACGATCCGCGGCAGCGCCGTGCCACCAGATGCCGGTCGCCGCCGCATCCGCCGGCGCTAAGCCCTGCGCCAAAAGAGCGGCAATAATTCCGGTCAATGTGTCCCCCGTGCCGGCCGTCGCCAACCCGGCGTTGCCTGTTGTATTTACCGCTAACCTTGTGCCTTCAAACAATAATGTCGAGGCTCCTTTTAAAACAGAGACCGCTCCCGTAGTGGCGTGCAGTGCTTTCACATAACCGGGTCGATCATTCTCTATTTCTCGGTTCGTCACATGCAACAACCGCGCCGCTTCGCCGAGATGCGGAGTAATCACGCATCTCGCAGGCAATCTATGTCCGGGATGTTGCGCCAGCGCATACAAACCGTCCGCATCGCAAACAAACGGACAGGGAATTCTTTCTGTCATAGCAAGTCCCCAATCGGTTGTCTCCTTGGCACGACCGATACCGCAACCGATGGCGATGGCATCATAGCCGGATACATCGATTTCCGTGTCCTTAAGGGTGAAAAAGTCGGTATCGCCGACCGGCTTTATCATTACCTCGGGAATATGACCGATAACATTTCGTGCTGCGTTTTTCGGCATGAACAATGTGACTTTACCGGCACCGGCTCGCAACGCCGCCTTCGCGCAAAGCAAAGCGGCTCCTTCCATACCGACACAGCCCGCAAAAACAGCAACATGCCCTTGCGTTCCTTTATGACTCAAGGGTGTGCGCCGCGGCCAGGTAATATTTTTCTCCGTAATAAGGACGGTCGATCCGACAAAATCCGCTTTTGTCATGGCTAAGTCAGCCACTTGAAGGTTACCCACATAGATTCGTGCAGGATACATGCGCAGACCTTGCTTAGCGGCGCCGATCGTTATTGTCAAAGACGCTTTAACGGCATCCCCCATGACATTGCCGGTGTCAGCATTTACTCCTGTCGGCACATCGATTGCCACCACAGGGCAATCCCGCTTCTTTGCCGTTGCATTGATTGCTGCAACGGTTTCCAGCAGATGGGAGCGTAACGGTGCAGTTAATCCGATCCCGATCAACGCATCTACGATACCATGCACTTCAGAAATCTCCGGTAATTGTCCGCCGGCAGCGAACGTAACTTGTCCGCCGGCAGCACAAAAACGTTCATAGTTGGTACGCGTGTCCGCGGTCATTTTTTGCGGGTCACCGATATGAATGACGGTTACATGCATGCCCGCCGTTACCGCATAACGGGCTGCCACATAACCGTCGCCACCGTTATTACCGCTACCGGCAAAAACCACCCAGTGCGCACCGGTATGCGGCGCATATATTTTTTCGATCGTGTCCCAAACGGCTTTACCCGCCTGTTCCATCAAATCAATCAACGGTCGCTGTGCGGACTCGCTCCATGCTTTTTCTAACGCCCGCATTTCTGCCGTATTAACGATTCGCATTCGTCTCTCCCAGTAAAGTAACTCCGGCGATAGCCATTTCTTTTTCATGACTGATGGAAACAGAGGCGCTTATAATGCCAAGGCTTTGCGCTTGCTCCGCGTACACACCGTGCCATTGCAGCATCGGTTGCCCCGGTTCACTCCATGAAATTTCCACGTCCGTAAATTTACCTTTACGGAACCCGGTGGTAAGCGCCTTGACCGCGGCTTCTTTCGCGGCATAAATTCCCGCCAATGACGCCCATTGCATTTGCACACGGCCTTGCGCATGAGCAATTTCGCCGGCCGTAAAAACGCGTTCCAAAAACTGCGGATGCCGCTCACAGGCTTTTTGGATGCGCGAAATTTTCACAATATCGTTACCAAAATAAATTTTCATTACATTCCCATCCTATCGAATGCGTCTATTGCTTGCGCAACTGTTGTCAATATGATAAAATTTTAAGGTATGAAGGCATGGAAATCGAATATACATAAAGGAGGTGACACCATTGCCGCAAATCAAATCCAGCATTAAAAGCATGAAGACCGACGCTGAACGTCGTGCCCAGAACACTGCGACTAAATCTCGTATCCGTACGGCAACCAAACGTACCGTTGATGCGATCGCCGCTGGCGATGCCGAAGCCGCTCAAGCCGCGTTTAACAATGCGTCCAAATTGATCGACAAGGCAGCCTCCAAAGGTGTGATTCATAAAAACAATGCCGCTCGTAAAAAATCGGCGTTGCGCAACAAGCTGCAAGCACAAAACGACGCAGAAGCTAAGTAATAAAGATAAAAAAGCTACTTCGGTAGCTTTTTTTATTTTTATTTTTTACTGCTTTATTCGCCCGACTCAACCGCTATATCATGGCTCAAAACTTCATAAATCAGCGGCAACTCGATTTTCTCCTGTTGCAATGTAAATGCCCGTTCCACTCGCTTTGCATACTGATCAAGGTCAGTATTTTTAGCGCCGTATAAACGTGCCAACGGTGTATTCTTTTCGACATAGGCTCCCGGCTCCGCGCAAAGACGAATCCCCACCTGTGAATTAATGCGATCGCCTTTCGCCCGACGGCCGGCCCCCAGCGACAATGCCACTCCCGCCAAAGCTAACGCGTCGATGGCGGCAAGATAGCCTGCTTGCGGCGCATTTACAGTGAGCGTATTGACTTTTTTTGTCAAGGGTTCCTGACCGATCCAAGCGGTTTCGCCGCCTTGCGCCGCGATCCATTCCGTAAATTTTTGCAAACCCGAACCGTCGGCTATTGCTTGCCGTGCTTTCGTCAGTCCTTCAGCAAGCGTTTCAACAACACCTGCCGTCAGCAAAAGCGCTGCTGTCAGATGGAGTGACAATGTGACCAAGCGCTGGTTGCCGCCGTCGGAAAGAACTTCGACAGCTTCATCGACTTCGAGCGAATTACCGATAGCGCTCCCAAGAGGTACATTCATATCCGTGACGAATGCCGTCATCTTGCGGCCGGCAGCCTCCCCGATATCTACCATCAGCTGCGCCAATGCTTTGGCCTGCTTGCGATTATGCATGAATGCGGCCGTACCGCATTTAACATCAAGCACGATACCGTCCGCGCCTGCCGCAAGTTTTTTGCTCATAACCGACGCCGCGATGAGAGGCATGCTTTCGACCGTTTCCGTCACGTCACGCAGCGCGTAAAAAATCCCATCCGCCGGTGCGAGCTCCGCACTTTGGCCGATAACCGCCAAGCCTATCTCATCCACCTGACGGATAAACTCCGCTTCCGTGAGCTGCACTTGAAACCCGGGAATCGACTCCAATTTATCCAGCGTACCGCCGGTAAATCCCAGCCCCCTCCCGGACATTTTGGCTAAATGCGCACCGCATGCCGCCGCCAGCGGCGCCACAATCAGTGTGGTAGTATCCGCCACGCCGCCCGTGCTGTGCTTATCCACCAAGGAATATCCTAAATTGCGGCCGGCAAATGTTTTACCTGAATGTTCCATTGCCAATGTCAGATCGGTCGTTTCCTTTTTGGTAAGCCCTTGGAAATATACCGCCATTAACCAGGCGGCCATCTGATAATCGGGAACCTCGCCCGCCGTACAGGCTTGTACCCATTCCTTCAATTCGTCCGCGGTAGCCTGCTCTCCCAACCGCGCTTTGCGAATCATTGCCAGTGCATCCATTGGTCCTCCTTGTGTAAATAAAAGCGGACTGCTTCGGCAGTCCGCTTTTATTTACGAAAATCACACTACTGACCGGTGCTGCCGATTCCTCCGGTGCGCACACCGGTTGCCTGATCATCCGCTACCAGCAGGTATTGCGAAAAAATCCCCTGCGCCACGCGGTCGCCTTTTTTCACCATGTAGGACTCTTCTCCTGCATTGTAAACGGCAATCATAATATGACCTTCATTTTCTTCATTGTTGTAATAGTCACTGTCAATAATGCCGGCGCCGTTAATCAGCAAAAGCTGATTACGAATCGAAATACCCGAGCGAATAAAAATGGCCAGGTACTCTCCCATTCCCATAAACGCTTTCAATCCTGTCGGCACTAATGTCACCTTACCGGGTAACAGCTCCACATCGGCGGCGCTTTCAATATCATAGCCAGCGCTTTCCGTTGTTTTGCGTTCGGGTAGCGTAATCTCTCGATCGGCATATTCCGTCACTACTTCAAAGCCGCGAATCGGTTGCACTCCGGTTCACTCCTTTGCCTTCGGGCTGTTTTCATTTTCGTTCAACAGCGCTTTACGCGACAAGTTGATACGGCCCTGCTTATCAATTTCGGTTACTTTAACCATGATTTCATCGCCGACGTTGACGACGTCTTCCACTTTTTCGACACGTTCTTTCGCCAGCTGCGAAATATGAACCAGACCTTCTTTGCCCGGCAATACTTCTACAAACGCGCCAAATTTCATCAAGCGAGTAACCTTACCCAAGTACACTTCACCCGGTTTTACTTCTTTGACGAGTCGTTCGATCATTTCGACCGCTTTTTTACCGCCTTCACCGTCTACCGAAGCGATATAAACGGTACCGTCTTCTTCGATATCGATTTTCACGCCGGTAGCATCAATGATGCCGTTGATCGTTTTGCCGCCCGGTCCGATGACAGTGCGGATCTGATCCACTTTAATCTGCATCGTGATGATGCGCGGTGCATACGGCGAAAGATCTTTGGCCGGTTCGGTAATGCATTCGGCGATTTTGCCGAGGATGAAATGGCGTCCTTCATGTGCCTGCTGCAGCGCGGAAGCCAAAATTTCACGGGATAAACCGTCGACTTTAATATCCATCTGGATCGCGGTGACACCCTGTTCGGTACCGGCTACTTTAAAGTCCATATCACCGAGGGCATCTTCCATACCCTGAATATCTGTCAAAATCGCGTAATCTTCGCCGTCTTTGACAAGGCCCATAGCAATGCCGGCAACCGGTGCTTTAATCGGCACACCCGCATTCATCAGCGACATCGTGCTACCGCAAACGCTTGCCATGGAAGAGGAACCGTTGGATTCCAAAATTTCCGAAACGACACGCAAGGCGTACGGAAATTCCGCTTCTGACGGAATTACCGGTACCAAAGCACGCTCCGCGAGCGCGCCATGACCGATTTCACGACGCCCCGGGCCACGCGTCGGACGTGTTTCACCGACACTGTAAGACGGGAAATTATATTGATGAATATAGCGTTTTTCTGTACGTTCGGAAACGTCATCAATCGTCTGCTTTTCCGAAAGCGGCGCGAGTGTGGTCACCGTGAGCGCTTGGGTTTGGCCACGCGTAAACAGTGCCGAACCATGCGTACGTGCGAGCAAACCGACTTCGCAGGTAATCGGTCGGATCTCGTTCAAGGCGCGTCCGTCCGGACGGATTTTATCGACGGAAATCATGCGTCGTACGATACGCTTGGTCAACGCATCAAGCGCCATACCGACATCCGCCATCTGTTCCGGATAAATATCTTCGAAATGCGCGCGCGCTTCTTCTTTGACTTCGTCCATATGCGCTTCACGCGTTTGTTTATCTTTGTCGAAAATCGCGTTTTTAAGGTTTTCCGCTGCGTAATCTTCCACCGCTTGCGAAATTGCTTCATCGACTTTATGCACGTCGTAAACGAGCTTTTCTTTGCCGACTTTAGCGACCATTTCCTGCTGGAAAGCAACCAGTCGACGAATTTCTTCATGGCCGAACATGATCGCGTCCAAGACCGTTTCTTCAGGAATTTCCTGTGCGCCGCCCTCGACCATCAAAATCGCGTCATCCGTACCGGCAACTGTAATCATCAAATCCGATTCTTCGCGTTGCTGCACCGTAGGATTGATCACGAAATTACCGTTCACCCGACCTACCTTAACGCCGGCAATCGGACCTTCAAACGGAATATTCGAGATGGAAAGCGCCGCCGAGGCGCCGAGCATCGCCGCCATTTCCGGTGCATTGTCCTGATCGACGGAAAGCACCGTCGCGACCACGTGCACGTCGTTGCGTACGCCTTTATCAAACAGCGGGCGAATCGGGCGATCAATCAAGCGCGCGTTCAAAATCGCGGATTCACCGGGTCGACCTTCGCGTTTTACAAATCCGCCGGGAATTTTCCCTACGGAATACAATTTTTCTTCATAATCTACCGTCAGCGGGAAAAAGTCCGTACCCTCGCGCGGCTTTTTGGCGCCGGTCGCAGTGACCAGCACGGCGGTATCCCCGTAGCGCACCATGACGGCACCACTTGCCTGTTTGGCAAACTTGCCGGTTTCGATAACCAGCGGGCGTCCCGCCCATTCTGTTTTGAACACCTCGTTCATGTCATTCCTCCTATTTTCCTTTATAATCCTTAACATTACAATTATGATTTATCATCTGCTATTAGTCAAGTTTTCAGGCGCAACGTCCTCATCGTGCATGATTCTGCCGGTAACATAATGGCGATCCACCACAATCGACAACTTATATTCGGGATAACGAGCGTGAATCATCTCCCTTACCTGTCGATAAATGGTCTCGTCATCGTCGCGCGTACCGTCTTCTACTGAAATATCAAAATGAACCGCCCAGATATCGCCCTGTTTTGTCGCAAAAAAGTCATGAACATCCCAACGCGGATTCACCTGCGCGATCAGTCGACGCACATTATTTTCAACCGCCAGTGTCGCCGGATTGGAAATGTTACGCGGATCCACGTGCACGAGTGACTGCGCCTTATACTTATCGCGTAAGCGCCGCTCAATGGAATCCGCCACATGATGTGCTTCCAGTAAATAACTGTCGAGATCGGAAGAGCGTCGTGTAGGGAAAGAGTGTAGATCTCGGTGG
>NZ_CABSTC010000008.1:0-30247 GCF_902480485.1 uncultured Negativicoccus sp.
TTCTGCTTTTGAACACGTGCGCAAAAGCAGAAAGTTTATATAAAAGATTTGGTGCGAGAGAAGGGACTTGAACCCCCACGCCCGAAGGCGCCAGATCCTAAATCTGGTGCGTCTGCCATTCCGCCACTCTCGCAAGCGTTCCGCGGAAATAAACCGCGTTCAAAGGGTATGCGATTATTGTATACTACGAATTCATCATCCGTCAATATTTGGCGTTATTGAGCCGTTTAATCTTCGTGCGTATCTTCCGCATTTGCTTTTTGTATCGCATAGCAATAAAAGCATCTCTTTTATTTGTCTATAATATGACAAAAAAAGAGGCAGAGTTTCCTCTGCCGGGTGGGGGGATGAATCATTATTATTACACATGACATGATTAACAAAGGAGGGAAGAGAATACTGTTCCCTGTCAGTATCCTCTTCACAAGGAGATGGATGTAACAAAACATAGGCCAATATATCTTGTTACCGGATCCTGAGATCCTTTTATATAACTGCCCCTAAGAGCAAGTTACCAAGAAAAAAATGTTCTCTCACAACGCGAAGAGAACAAATCTCCACTTCTCATCGCTCGTGAGTCTGACGGGTGCTGCATATGGACAGGTCTCCTGACTTCGCATCATCGCTTGCTCCGCCTTCCCGGTTGCCCAGTGACTTTTGGAACTCGCTCCGCTTCACAGTGGCGGGACCGCGCCGGATTCGCACCGGCTTCCCTCATGGCCTTTCGGCACCTATAGATCAATCTGAACTTGTGTATATAGTAGCACAGGTAAAATCGGGTGTCAAATGTAAATCCTATTGATTCGCATTTTAATCATTATTTTTTATATAGTCACGGACTTTATATACTAAAATAACTCCCCAAGCATTGCCGGGGAGTTATTTTATACGTTATTTTATGAACGTATCTTATTTTCTGCGAGCTTTTTTAGCCGGTTTTACGTTAACGCGTTCTTTGAGCTGTTTACCAGCTTTGAAAGCCGGGCTCTTGGAAGCCGGAATTTTAATTTTCTGTTTCGGGTTAGACGGGTTGTGGCCTTCACGAGCTTTGCGTTCGCGAACTTCGAACGTACCGAAACCGATGATCTGTACTTTTTCGCCTTTAGCCAAGGTTTCGCTGATGCATTCGAACATCGCTTTTACGACTTTTTCGGCATCCTTTTTCGTAATCTCCGACATCTCGGCAACATTAGCAATCAATTCTGTTTTGTTCATAATGAACCCTCCTCTTGATTAGAGTCCGCGTTGCGAACTCACTCGAACGGTGAACCCGTTACGCCACGCCGCGCCAGTTGCGCTTTAGCGTCATTCCAGTACGTATTCAACTCTTCCGGAGTCGTTGTGTCCCAAGATTTGTTCATCCTACGGAGCCGCTCTTCGATGAAATGAAAGCGTTCAACATATTTGGCGTTCGCCCGCCGCAACGCGGTTTCGGGCTCTACTCCCAGATGACGGAGAACATTGACAGTCGCAAAGAGGACATCACCGCACTCTTCTTCTAAATGAGTTGGGCTTTCTTCAGAAAGAGCTTCACGGACTTCCTGCCATTCTTCTGTCAACTTTTCCAATGCGGGACCAACCGACGACCAATCAAAGCCGACGCGTGCTGTTTTCTCTTGTATTTTACATGCTAATAAGAGACTTGGCAAGCCTTTAGGCACGCCGTCAAGGATATTTTGCCGTTTTTTATGGACTTTTTTCTGTTTTTCCCAGTCAAAATCGGAAAAATCGACTTTTTGCCCGTCCGAATCGCCAAAAACATGCGGATGACGAATCGTCATTTTATGCGTGATGCCACGCGCGACGTCGGCGAAATTAAATTGTCCGCGTTCCGCCGCCAGTTCGCTGTGAAAAACGACCTGCAACAAAACGTCGCCCAATTCCTCTTGCAACAGTTCCATATCGCGCCGATCGATAGCGTCCAACACTTCATGCGTTTCTTCGATCAGGTAACGGCGCAGGCTGGCGTGCGTTTGCTTGCGATCCCAAGGGCAACCCGTTTCGCCGCGCAATGTTTTCATGATGCGGTAAAGAGCGAGCACTTCCGCCGCGACGGCCGCCCGCGGCGCCAATACCACCGCTTCACTCTCTGCCGGCAGCGTGGCGTCAACATGTTTTTCCCACACGCCGCTGCGATACGCGCGGAACTCGCCGTCAATGCGCGCGCCGGCGAATTTTGAAATCGCTTCCTCTGTCAATATAATCGGCACTACGCGTTCAGCGGGAATCTCATTGCAAATGCGATACCCGTCAGCGGGGTTCCAGCCCAGTTCCCGCAGCCATTGCTCGTGTCGCATCAGCGATGCTCCCAGCGGGCGATGAGCGGCGCCAATTTCGGGCCGATTTTCGGCAGCATGGCGACATCTTTAGACGAGATGCCTTTCGCCAAAATCAAACCGACCGTATAGACGATCATGCCGATGATGATCGCGCCCAACGTCGCCAGCGTATTGCTGTGCACGGCCGCCACGAGGCTCGTATAGCCGAAATACGTAAAGATGCCCATACCGATGGCTGCGGCGAAAATACGCGCGGTATGCTGCCAATCCATGCGGTAATCAAGATATTTATGCAGGAAGTAGAGATTTAACAACGCAGCCACGCCAAAATCGGCGTTGGTCGCCCATGCGGCGCCTTCAATACCGAGCGCCGGTATCGCCGTCAATGTCCAGTTTAAAATAAATTTTACGGCGGCGCTCACGACCATATTGATGAGCGGGATCGCCGTCCGTCCCATGCCTTGCAAAATGCCTGTCGTTACCTGCTGTACCCCCAGCAGAAAGATGCCGAAGCTCATGATCTGAATCGACGATCCCGCGTTCGGCGTCGCGTAGAGCATGAGCGAAATCGGCGTCGCGATGACGCAAAGTCCGACAAACGAAGGGATCGTTAAAATATTGGCGATCCGCATGGCGACATCCGTGCGGCGAAAAATCTGCGCGCGGTCATGCACCATGTACGCCGCCGAAATCGCCGGCACAAGGCTCGCGGCGAGCGATGCCGTTAAAATGGTCGGCAAGTTCACGAGCGAGGTCGCCATCCCCGTCAGATACCCGAAAAGTTCGGTCGATTCCTCGACCGAATACCCCGCCACCGCTAAGCGATGCGGCACGACAAATAAATCGATGTTGGCCACTACCGGCAGCATGATATTCGCCAATGAAACCGGCAACGCCAGCACCAATAAACGTTTCAAAATCGTTTTGAGAGATTCGCGCGGCAATGTCGTATCCTGATCGGCCAGCATGCGCCGGCGTTCATGGCGATCGCGGTAATAGAATATTCCCAACGCCACGAGCGCGATCAACGCGCCCGGGAACGCGCCGAACGTCGCCCCCGCCGCCGCGTATTCCAAACCGTACGGCAACAGCAAAACGGCGAACGCGATCATGGTCACGACGCGGAACAACTGTTCCAAAATTTGACTGATCGCGGTCGGTTTCATTTCCTGCAAGCCTTGGAAATAGCCGCGCAGACAGGAAACAATCGTAACGATAAAAATCGCCGGCGAAAGCGCGACCAGCGCCCAGTACGCGCGCGGATCCCGCACCAGTCCCGTATCAACCAGCCAATGCGCGCCCGCGTATAAAAGCAGACTGAAAACAAAGCCCGTGACGGTCAGCGCCACCGACGAGATTCTGAATACTCGTTGCGCGCCGATATAGTCGCGAATCGCGTTCTTTTCCGCCACCATGATCGAGATCGCTACCGGCAAGCCCGCCGATGAAATACTTAAGGCCAATAAATAAATCGGATAGGCCATCTGGTATAAGCCGATGCCTTCGCCGCCCAGTAAGCGGGATAGCAAAATGCGGTTGACCGCGCCGATGATTTTCACGATAATACCCGCGATCGTTAAAATCATCGCCCCGCGAATAAATGTATCTTTACTCACACATTACTCCTTGCTTTGCGCAATATCTTCCTGTAAAAAAGCCGCTAATATTTCCGGCAGAAAATCCACCGCGGAATGACTCCACTGTAACTTATTTATTGTAGCACGCGGCACCTCGCCTGGCAAAAAGCGCAAACTTTTCATCACTTTCGCGGGCACCTTGGACACATCCCAAGTCGCCATCGCTTCCGGTCGGTTCCACGTGATCTCCACCGTATTTTGCAATTCGCGAATACTGCCGATGCCCGCTTTCGCCGCGAGCACGCGCAACTGCGCCACACGCAGTAATTGTTCCACCGGCGCGGGCGGCGTGCCGAACCGGTCCACCAATTCGTCGATCAGGTCGGACACTTCGACCGCCGTATCCACTTCCGCCAAACGACGGTACATTTCGAGTTTTTGCGTCGGATCTTCAATGTAACGGTCCGGAATGTACGCTTCCGCGGTCAGTTCCAAAAGCGGCGCCGCCACCGATTTACGCGGCGCGCGTTCGCCCTGTCGGGCGGCGATCGCCTCATCGAGCATCGTCGTATACGTGGTGAAACCGACGCCGACCATATTGCCGTGCTGTTCACTACCGAGCAAATTTCCCGCGCCGCGAATTTCCAAATCGCGCATCGCGATTTTAAAGCCGGCGCCGAGTTCGGTGAATTCCCGAATCGCGTACAGGCGTTTTTCCGCCGCCTCATTCATAATCTGATCCGGCCGGTACAGAAAATACGCGAATGCGTTGCGCTCCGAACGCCCCACGCGACCGCGCATCTGGTACAGCTGCGAGAGGCCGAGCCGATCCGCGTCGTACACGATAATGGTATTGGCGTTCGGCTGGTCCAGTCCGTTTTCAATCAAACTGGTGCAAACGAGCACATCAAAATCACCCGCGTAAAAATCCGCCATGACCCGTTCCAGCTCTTCGCCAGACATCGCGCCGTGCGCGATATCAAACGTGACCGACGGTCCGACGAGCGTTTCCAGCCTGCGCACCATGTCGCGAATTGTGGCGATCCGATTGTACACGAAATAAACCTGCCCGCCGCGCTGCACTTCCGCCAAAATCGCGTCGCGCAAAATCGCGTCCGAGGTTTCCGCCACGTACGTTTGCACCGGCTGACGATCCGCCGGCGCCGTATACATCACCGAAAGCTCGCGCACGCCGGCAAGCGACATATGCAGCGTGCGCGGGATCGGCGTAGCCGAAAGCGTGAGCACATCGACCATCGTGTTGCGCGCTTTCCACTTTTCTTTTTGCGCGACGCCGAACCGTTGCTCTTCATCGACTACCAACAGTCCCAAATCGCGGAATTGCACCGCTTTATTCAACAGCGCGTGCGTGCCGATCAACACATCAATCGTGCCATTTTTCACGCCGCGCAAAATTTCTTTTTTCTCCGCCGCGCTGCGGAACCGATTCAATACCGCCACATTGACGCCGAACGGGCCCAAACGCGCGCTAAACGTGCGATAATGCTGCTGCGAAAGCACGGTCGTAGGTACTAAGACGGCGACTTGTTTATTCGCCATAACCGCCTTAAAAACGGCTCGCATCGCGACTTCCGTCTTGCCGAAGCCGACATCGCCGCACAGCAGTCGGTCCATCGGCTGCGGCTTTTCCATTGACGCTTTGATCTCGGCCGCGGCCTGCAACTGATCGGGCGTTTCTTCGTACATAAAGGCGTCTTCAAATTCACGCTGCCAGGGCGTGTCCGGCGGGAACGCGAAACCCGGCTCCACTTCACGCTCGGCGTACAGCGCCACCAACTTATCCGCCAAATCATCAATCGATTTTTGCGCGCGGGCCTTTGTTTTCGTCCATTGCGCGCCGCCCATTTTGTGCAGCGTCGGCACCGTTCCGTCCGGCGCGATATATTTTTCCAGCTGCTGAATGCGCTCGACCGGCAAAAACAGCCGATCCTCGCCCGCGTATTCGATCCGCAAATAATCGCGGTTCGCGCCGTTCAGCGTAATCGTTTCCAGACCCGTATAACGACCGATACCGTGCACCTGGTGCACCACGTAATCGCCTTCCGTCAGATCCGAGAAATAGCGAATCTCGTTGCCGTGACGAACCTGTCTGCGCCGCCGCTTTTTCTGCGTGCCGAAAATATCCGCGGTGGCGAGCACAACCACTTTTTCTTGCGGCCACATAAAACCGGTATCAACATTTTCCGCAACGATCGTAACCATGCCCGCCGCCACTTCGTCCGTCGGGAAAATACCCGCCTCGCGCAGGTTCGTTTCCAGTGTCGTCCGTTTCGTTTCATCCGCCGCGGCGATGATCGTCGCGTAACCTTGCCGCGACCATTTTTGCACCGTCTGCACAAAATGCGGCCATTGGTTACGAAATGTGGGCGCCGGTCGGCCGTCCATCGGATATCGCGCATGAACCTCCGCCCCCGGCACGCGCAACGAAATCAGCGCGAAGAAAACCGTGCTGCGCGCGTGCGAGTCGCGTAAAAGTTCCGTCCACGACCAGTGACGTTTGCTTTTCCCCGCGTCTTCTTTGCGCAGCGCGCGCAACGCTTCCGCCGTGCGGCTCGGTTCATCGCAAATCAGCGCCCCGTCCGCCAAGTACGCCAACAAACTGCTCGCGCCTTCGGGCAGCGCGAACGGCGCCAACGTCACCGTCTCGTAGGTGCTGACGGAACGTTGCGTCACCGGATCAAAACTGCGAATGCTGTCAATTTCATCGCCGAAAAATTCCAACCGCAGCGGATACTCGTAATTCGGCGCGTAAATATCGACGATATCGCCGCGCACCGCGAATTCGCCGCAACTTTCCACCTGCTCCTCACGCGCGTAGCCTTGCGCCACCAAACGCGCGAACCATGCTTCCCGATCCCGCGCGTCGCCTAAGGAAAGCGTCGTCATTTGCTTGGCGAGATCTGACGGCGCGGCGATTTTAGCGCTCGCTTCACGAATCGTCGCGATGACCGCGGCCGGCTCATCGGCCTGTAACGCCGCGAGCGCGCGCGTGCGTAAGGCCCGCGTCTCCGTGCTTTGCGCCGCCACGTGCTGTGGCGCGGGTTCGACCCACGGAAATTCGTAAACGGGAATTTCGGGCGCGAAAAAGCGCAGGTCATCTTCCCATTTCTGTCGTGTCGCCGCGTCTTCCACGATGATCACCGCGTGCCGCAAACCGCCTTGCATGGCGGCCGCCACCAGCACCGCTTCCTGCGCCGTACTCCCGCCGTGGATCAGTTGCGCGCCGCGCGTCTGAAACGCTGTCAAAAGTTCCTGCAAACGCGCGGAGTTTTTTATTTTTTGCCAAAATCCGGATTTCATAGTATCACTCACGCAAAAAGGGCTTCGCCACGCGAAGCCGAGGTATTCAAATTAAGTTTATTATACCACATCACAAGGTCGCCACTTCGCGTATCGCCGCCGCATCGGGCAGCGCCGCGATACGGTGCGCGATCGTTTCGCCCCGATAGGTAAAATCCGCCGCCACATCGTGCAGCGGTACCAGCACGAAAGCGCGCTCCCAAAAATAAGGATGCGGCAAAGTCAAATACGCCGAATCGCATTGCACGCCCTCAGCGTAAATGATATCCAAATCCAACGTGCGCGGGCCCCAATGCACCTCGCGCGTACGCTCGTTAGCCGCTTCAATCGTCTGCAACAACGCCAAAAAATCCGCCGGCTCGAGATCGCTCTCCACCAACGCCACCGCGTTCAAAAACGCCGGTTGATCCGTCTTGCCCCATGGCGGCGTTTCGTAGACCGCCGACGCGCGCACCACCGTCGCGCCGCTTTCCTTCAATTCGCGCAACGCCGCGCGCAAATACGCCAGACGATCCCCCATATTGGAACCGAGCGCGACATAGTAGCGGCTCATCGTTCCTCCCGCCGCGTCACCGCCACATGCGTCAGCGGTCCCGGCACCGGCGCGGACGGCTTGTACACCGTCGTCGTGACCGCGCTGACCAAAGGATACGCGCGTAAAATCGCCGCGTTGATGTTCGTCACCAGCGCTTCCAAGGTGTTGACCGGCGCGCCCGTCAAAATCGCCTGCGCCGTCTGATACACTTCCGCGTAATTCACGCCGTCCGCGATCTCATCGCTCCGGCCGATCGCCGTCATATCCGTTTCGAGCGTAATATCGGCATAAAAACGCTGGCCGAGTTCCCGTTCCTGCGGCAACACGCCGTGGTAGCCGAATGCCGCGATGCCTTTTATTTCAATTTGATCCATACGGTCGCTTCCCTGTAATCATGTCCATCATCTTCGTCATGCGCACGATCGGCGCCACATCATGCACGCGCACAATCTTGCACCCCGCCATTTGTCCGTAAAGGCAGGTCGCCGCCGTGCCTTCCATCCGTTCCGTCACCGGCAAATCCAGCGCCTGACCGATGAAACCTTTGCGGCTCGTGCCCAAAAGCCACGGATACGGCAACCGTTCAATCAGTTCCGGTAAACGGCGCAGCACTTCCATATTTTGGAGCGCCGTCTTGCCGAAACCGATGCCCGGATCGAGAATAATATTTTCTTCTTTCACGCCCGCGTTTTGCGCGAGGCTCAGCGAATGTTCAAAAAATTCCGTCATCGCGTCCAGAATATCGCCTTCATAGTCCGTGCCGTCTTGGTTATGCATCACGATCACCGGACATTGGTGGTACGCCGCCACCGCCGCCATTTCCGAATCGTACTGCAATCCCCAAATATCATTGATCATATCCACGCCTTGACGCAGCGCCCAATCCGCCGTTTTCGCCTTGAACGTGTCAATCGATGTCGGCACCGTCGCGCATGCCAACACCGGTGCGAGAAACGGCTCTAAACGCGCGATCTCTTCGTCCGCGCCCACCGGCACGAAGCCCGGGTGCGATGATTCGCCGCCGATGTCGATCAGATCCGCACCCGCTTCTTCCATTTCCGTCACATGCGCCAGCGCCCGATCCAAATTGAACCATTGCCCGCCGTCGGAAAACGAATCCGGCGTCAAATTCAAGATACCCATCACCTGTGTCGCGTCGCCGAGCGTCCAGCTGCGATTATTCTTCAGTACATACGTCCGTTGTTCCGCCATCCGTTCCTCCCAAAAGCGCCAAAACGCGCGCTTCATTTTGACCGCCCGGCGCCAATGTGCCCAAGCCGCGCACGGTGGTAATCTTCGTATCGGGCGAACTGTCGCCCTTCATCGTCATGCATAAATGCGCCGCGCTAACGCGGACAAATACGCCCTGCGCGCGTAGATCGTCCATCACCGCGCGGGCGATTTCTTCTGTCAAGCGTTCCTGCAACTGCGGACGACGCGACAACATCTGCACCAATTTTTCCATTTTGGAAAGACCCGCCACCATGCCGTCGCGCGGATCGTAAATAATATCCGCCGTTCCGAAAAACGGCAGCATGTGATGCTCGCAAAGCGAATAAAAATGCAATCCCGTCACCGTCAAAAGTCCGTGGTAATCCGACTCGAAAACTTCGCCCCAAATCGGCTTGGTTCCTTGCCCGACACCGGCCAACAACACCTCATACAACTCCGCCACCCGCGCCGGCGTTTCTTCCATTCCGAGCGCTTGCAAATCCAGTCCGTACGCTTCTAAAAACGCGCGATACGCTCGCGCCGCCTTTTCATTCATTCCTTGCCTCCGTCATCTGATTTCGTCACTTTTGCATTTATTATACACGTTAGCGCTCGCGAACGGGTAATTTTCGGCGCAGGAAAAGTGATCCGCTCACTCTTCGTCTGATATTTCAAAGATATGCCCTATGCCGAAAATCACTCAACAAAGTAAACGCCATCAAGAGCCGCCGATGCCGTCTTACTTTTTTACTCGCATGTAAATCAAAACTCGGCGGACCGATCCGATTTTCCATGCGAAAAAGGTCACGGCATATGCCGTGACCTTTTTCTGTTCCGAAAGAATGCCTCTTAATGTGAGGATTCTTTATTTTGCTGCTTGCGCTTGGAGAAGCTGGAGCTGGCGCATGATTTCCTGCATCTGCGCGTCTCGTTCTTGATCCTTGGCTTTCATTTCCTGGATTTCCTTGCTCTGTTCTTCCAGTTTTTGCGCCATTTCAGGGCGGGAAAGTTTCATATACTCGTTGCCCTTGCCCACTTTCATGGAGAAGCCTACATTGAGCATGTTTTCTCCGCCGCCAAATGATCCGCCGACGCTGAACATTTTGCTTTCGTTCGGGCGATAGAACGCGCCGATCGCCACCGCGTTCGCTCCGTTGTAGTTGCCATAGCTCGCGGCGAAATCCCATTTGTTTTCGGGATCAAAGTCCAGCGGATGGAGTCCCGCCAACGCGGCCGCGCCCGCGCCCACCTTATCGACTCTGTCTCCCATCGCGGACAATTCTTTTTGAACATTGCCCATGGTGGATTTTTCGATCTGCTGGCTGACTTCATACAACTGTTTGCCGTTCACCGCATCCGTGCTGTCCGCGGAAACTGTTCCGTCAGCCACGTTCGTGATTTTCTTGCCGTTCGCATTAATGCCGTCTTGATTGATGTATGTTTTATCACCGACTTTGTATTCATTTGCCGTGACGCTGTTTACGGAAATATCGTTCGCCAATCCGACGGTATACTCAGCGGCGCTTGCCGTGTTCGGCGTTACTGTGATGTTCTTGCTTCCTTTGACAGTCGTACGGCTCTGCGCCTGTACTTTGCCCATGGCCGCTTTCAACTGTTCTTCCGTTGCCGCTCTGCCTTTGGTGGCGAAGTCCGCAGCGTCAACCGTCGTATTCGTCAGTCCGGTGATTTCGCCCTTATCATCTTTTCCGTCAATAGCGACATTGCCTACTGTGACTTTTTTGTCTAAGGAAACCTTGTATCCCTTTACTTTGCCGTTGTCCTCAATTGCTGTCGCCTTGACGCCGGTGTCCGTATCTCCATCGACCGTGATCTTAGCGTCTTCAATCTTCTGGTCAATCTTTGTGTCAATATTCGTTTCAATATTGTTAATCTTCGTCGTATTTTCATCGACCTTGTTGCTGATTTCCCAGAAAGTGCGAGTTGTTGTTTTGCCTCCTTCATTCTTCGTGATGGAAATATCTCCTGCCTTGATGTTGGTGACGTTATCTCCGTCTTTGAATTCCGCGCTGGTGAGACCTTTGAGCTTCTTAGACAGTTTGACTTTCATTCCGCCGTTGTCTCCGGCTGCCCCTACCACGCCGATATTATTATCAGAGAGGTCAGCTGCGTCCGCACCGCCTGTGATGTTCAGTTGCTGATTCAGCTTGCGGGTCACGACGGTATCGTTATCGCCTTTGAATTTCAGGCCGTCATCCAAGGTGGCTACTTTATGCTCTTTTCCGTCTTTGTCTGTGTAGATGATACGGGTAATGGTCTCTCCGTCTTTGCCATCTACTCCGGCTTCACCTTTGCCGACGGTGATGTCCGCGGATTTGCCGTCTTTACCGTTGATGCCGATTTTGCCGTCTTTGCCGTCCTTACCGATGGTGATGTTATCGTTCAAGGAGAGGTCATAGGTCAGCTGGCCATCTTTTTCCGTTTTCTTAATCGTCAGATTTCCGTTTTGGCTGTTTTCCTCTCCATCTACGGTCACTTTCGTCGCTTTGGCATTAGTTTCTACCTTCTGGCTCAAGTCCCAAAGGTTGACGGTTTTGTTTGTGTCACCGTCTTTGCGGGTTACGGAAACGTCACCCGCTTTAATATTGGTGATATTATCTCCGTCTTTTTGGGTAATGGTTTGTGCCGTAATGTTGGTGACTTTGTCACCGTCTTTGAATTCCGCGCTGGAAAGACCGGTGAGGTTCTTCGCGAGTTTGACAGCTAATACGCCGTCTTTTGTGCCGAATACGCCGATGTTACCGGTTGTTACCAAGCTTTCGTTGGTAATTCCGCCTGTGATGTTCAGTTGCTGATTCAGCTTGCGGGTCACGACGGTGTCGTTGTCGCCTTTGAATTTCAGGCCGTCGTCCAAGGTGGCTACTTGGCGGGTTTCTCCTTTTTCATCTTGGTAGATGATACGGGTAATGCCGTCTTTTCCTGCCTGTCCGGCTTCTCCGTCTTTTCCATCAACGCCAGCTGCTCCCTTACCGATTGTGATGTCTGCCGAGCGGCCGTCTTTGCCGTTGATGCCGATCTTTCCGTCAACGCCGTCTTTGCCCGGCGCTCCGTCTGCACCCGGTGTCCCTTTTGTACCCAATGTAATTTCATTGTTCAAGGTAAGGTCATAGGTCAGTTGGCCGTTGTCGTCCGTTTTCTTGATCTTCAGGTTGCCGTCGGTTTTGTTTTCTGCTCCGTCTACCGTAACCTTAGTCGCTTTGGCATTAGTTTCTACCTTCTGGCTCAAGTCCCAAAGGTTGACGGTTTTGTTTGTGTCACCGTCTTTGCGGGTTACGGAAACGTCACCCGCTTTAATATTGGTGATATTATCTCCGTCTTTTTGGGTAATGGTTTGTGCCGTAATGTTGGTGACTTTATCACCGTCTCCTTTGAATTCCGCACTCGAAAGACCCTTCAGGTTCTTCGCGAGTTTGACAGCTAATCCGCCGTCTTGTGTGCCAAATACGCCGATGTTGTTTTCAGAGAGTTTGGTTGCGTCCGCTCCGCCGATAATATCAAGTTGGGTATTCAGTTTACGGGTGACAACGGTGTCGTTGTCGCCTTTGAATTTCAGGCCGTCGTCTAAGGTGGCTACTTGACGTGTTTCTCCTTTTTCATCTTTGTAGATGATACGGGTAATGCCGTCTTTTCCTGCCTGTCCGGCTTCTCCATCTTTCCCGTCAACGCCGGCTGCTCCTTTACCGATTGTGATGTCTGCCGAGCGGCCGTCTTTTCCGTTGATGCCGATCTTTCCGTCAACGCCGTCTTTGCCCGGCGCTCCGTCTTCACCCGGTGTTCCTTTTTTGCCGATGGTAATTTCATCATTCAGGGAAAGGTCATAGGTCAGTTGGCCGTCTTTTTCCGTTTTCTTGATCTTCAGGTTGCCGTCTTGGCTCTCTTCTTTTCCGTCTACGGTTACTTTTGTCGCTTTGACGTTGTTCTTAATGTACTGATACACGGTATCGCCAGTCACCAGATTCGCATCATTTTGCGTGATTGTCCCTGTCCCGAGCACGGTTGCCCATGCCGATTTATCCGAAGCTTTCGTCAAGTTGGAGGCATCGAGGTTCGCTTTTTTGTCATCAATCACACGAAGCTGCGCTACGTTCACCGCATCGCTGTCTTCCGAACCTGCCGCCAGGTTAGTCAGCTGACGCGTTCCTTTTTCGGCGTACCATCCTACTCTGATATTATCGTATAATCGATCTCCATACGGATTCCCGATCGAAACGGCACCGAGTGTACCGTAAACCGTGTCCGATACCTTTCCCTCTCCTTTCAAATACGGATCTAACGATCTCGCTCTATCCGCCACGGAGCTGTACCCCAAGGCGACGCCGGAGGAAGCTTTTGCTTCCGAACCCGCACCGATGGCGATGGACCGATTGGTCAAAGCCTTGGCATGATGTCCGAAGGCCATGCTTTCCGTTGCCTCCGACCGGCTGTATGTTCCGAATGCTATGGAATGGATATCTTCACTGCCTGTCGGTTTCGCATACGCACCGGTACCGATTGCAATACTGCTATCCATTTCGGCAGTCGCTCCTTCACCAACAGCGATGGTCGAACTTCCGGATGCTTCCGCCAGTGCCCCGACTGCAATTTGCGGGGCAACGGCATTATTCGTTCCGAGTTTTCCTGCACTTGCTTTATACCCTATAGCAATCCCCATCGTATCATTGGTGCTGGCTCTATCACCAATAGCAACGGTGTGTGAGCCGCGGATTTTGTCATATGCCCATTCTCCATTAAACCTTGGTGATCCTACCCGATCTTTCAGAAGCCCCATACTGTAGTAATGTGTTCGTTTAACCGTTTGACCGTTCTTGTATTCAGTATCGAAATTATTTTTCGCACCATAGCCGATCGCCACGCTGTAGTCATTAGCCACCACATACTCACCGATTGCCAACGATTTTTCCACGCCATTTGTTGCGTTATTGTGATAATTGCTGCGATCGTCCCGAGATACACCGGAAACCGAAAAATAATGTGCTTTTTCTTCACTGATTCTCTTATCCAGCTTGTCTGCCTTATTATTGACCGCTTTCAACTGTGCCACATTGACCGCGTCGCTGTCTTCCGTCCCGGCAGCAAGATTGATCAGTTGGCGTTTACTTAATGCAGGCTTTGGTCCTTCCGGTTTGTCATCAGGATTCCATATTGTATTACTGTTCCCGATGGATACCACACCCTGTTGCCCTTCCACAGTATCCATAACACCTTTGTCTTCTGCCAAGTAAGGTGGGTAATATATCGTCCTATCCGCTACGGAGCCATATCCCAGTGCGACATTGCCCTGGCCTCCCATCACACGAGTGCTGTTTCCCAAGGCAAGGCCATACTCCCCTTGTACCCGTGCGCGCCACCCCATGGCGATACCGCCTTCTTGTTCCGCTCGTGAGAACTGACCGATGGCAATACCGTAGTACCCGCCGTAGTTAAAGGCACCGTACCCAATCGACACGCCGGCATACGTCCGCGATGTGGCTCCCGCTCCGAGTGCAATCGAATCAACACCGGACGCTTCCGCCAACGCACCGATCGCCACCTGCGGTGCAACAGTATTCATACCGCCGGGTACACCGGCACTCGCTTTGTAGCCGATTGCAATCGTCATCGTATCATTGGCCCGAGAATATGTGCCGATCGCTACACTATGCCGACCGCGAAGATAATCAACAGCCCACTCATCTTTAAATTTTCCGTCATCTACCTCTCTAAGGGATTGTAGATTATAGTATGACGTGTCCGACTTCCACCAAGGATGATTTACCCCGTTCCACCAGTTGTCCATCAAAGTCTTCTTATTATAAACTGTGGCATTATACCCGATAGCAATGCTGTCAGAATTTGTTTGGGTATTTTCACCTACCGCAATGCTGTGCAAGTCTGAGGCCGCATCATTGTTATAATTCGCTCCTTTTTTGTCCTTACTGACGTAGACCGACAGATAATGCGGAGTTTTCCTCTCCGTTTCCAGTCTCTGCATGATTGCATTGACAATGCTATTTTCCTCTTCCTGCGTCAATGCGGCAACAGAAGGCATACCTACGGTAAAAAAGCTCCCGAGCAGTGCCATGACGACTCCGGACCGCAACAGTTTTCTGTTTCTTCCGGACGAGGAGTCCTTCCCGTGTCCTTTGGCAATTTCAGAAGTCACCACCCAAGCGCTTCTTACTTTGCTCCAGACAAGTTTGTAGACCTTGTTCATACATACATCTCCCTTTCCTTTTAACACCGAAAACCCCATCAAAATAAAATAACTTTATTGCTTCTATTAACTGTCCTTTATGTTATTTTAACACAATTTGTAATTAAATAAAGTTTTATCATCGGCTAATCCTTTTCGCCAATTCACATGGGTTTGCTTGTCACTTAGTCGTTCTATTTCTTTGTTACCATGTAAATTACTTTATTCGCTGGACTCTTTATTTATCACACGTTCGTTCTTGACCATTCCTCCCGTTTCCATGGTTTTCATCCGTTTTGCGATATTTTTCCATTTCACATGATCGATTGATTTTATTGTTTTGCGCTTACTTACTCATATTTTGTTAATTATTTCATAAAATTCTTACTTTTCTCACGCTGCTGCTTTTATTCGCTTTGCTGCCATTTTAAGCGTCAAGCGACTTTTTAGCGTGGATTATTTCTTTTATCCGAGAGACATCAGCAAGATGAGTTGCGCTTTATTTCCCGATATGCAGCATGAAAAAAGCCGAGGCGTATCGCCTCGGCTTTTTCCTTTGTGTAACGGTCATGCCGTTTTTATGCGTTTGCAGTTTCCGCTACATCCTTTTTGTCATTGACTCTTACGCGTTCAATGACCGGATTTCCGTCTTTGTCTTTGGAAATGACATCGATACGGAAACGTTCCAGTTCCGGTTCAAATTCCTGAATCAGTTTTTCGTTTACCTTGAGGCCTTTTTGCATGGCTCGGTAAACGACTTCCGCGAATTCATAGCGGGTCATCATGCGATCACCGCTGAAGGTGCCGTCCGGATAACCTTCGAGCAATCCCTGTTTCGCGAGTTCTTCGACCGCTTCATAGGCCCAGTGGTTTTTCTCGATGTCCGGGAAGAGTTTCATCTTCATGGGATCAAGTTCCTGTCCCTGACCGACGCCGACAATCGCCTGTCGCAATACTTCGACTTCGGCGCGGAGATCTTTGATCTCTTTCGCCATAGCGATCTTGGAGGTCGTGACATTGTTGCCCTGGCCGAGTTTCACGGAAACGCCCGCGTTCACCATGTTTTCACCGCCGCCGAACGAGCCGCCGACGCTGAACATCGTGTCTTCATTCGGACGATAGTACGCGCCGATAGCGACGGCGTTCGCGCCGCTGTAGTTGCCGTAGCCGGCCGCGAAGTCCCATTTGTCATCCGGATCAAAGTCCAGCGGATGGAGAGCGGCAAGCGCAGCTGCGCCCGCGCCGACTCGGTTCACACGTCCGTCCAGTTCACTCACTTTGCCGCCGAGAATGGCGATGTTCTGATTGCCCTGGCTCGCAATGGCATTGAGCTGTCGTACGTTGACCGCGTCGGTATCGGCTTTGCCGTCTGCCACGTTAGCGATCGCTTTGTTGCCCGCGTCAATGCCTTTCGTGGTGACAGACGGGCCGTTTTTGATGGTAAGACCTTCGTTGTTGATCGTTACGTTATCGCCGACAGTGACTTTTTCACTTGCGTTGACGGTCTTGGTGGAAATTGATTTCAAGCCTTTGAGGTCTTCCGCGAGAGTGAGCGTGTATTCGTTTTTGCCGTCCGCTTTCTTAACGGAAATATTGTCATCTCCTGCTTTGACCGTGGTCTTGCTGTTTTCGATATCCTCTTCAAGTTTCTTGACAGTCTCGTTTTCTTTGATGTCAATCTTGCTTCCGTCGATGCCGTACTTGATGGTCGAGCCTTCTCTCGTGACGGTAAGTCCCTTATCTTTTTCCACTACATCAAAGGTGACCGTACCGTCGTTTCCGATTTTCTGCTCCCCATCAACGCCTTCGGCTTTCAAGTTCCACGAAGTCATCTTCTTGGAAATTTCAGCTTTATTTTCGGCAATGGCATCCGCATTCTTACCAATATTTTCGGTGTTGGTCGCAATATTGGTCTTGTTCTCAGCTATTGCCGTTTTATTTTCGCCGATAGCCGTCTTGTTCGTCGCGATATCTTGCGCGTTCTGTGTGATCGCCGCCTTGTTTTCACCGATAGCTTTCGTATTCGCTGCGATAGCCGTATCGTGTCCGTCTACCCGACCTTTCAACGTCGTGATCTCTCCAGCGTTCTTTTCGATAGCTGTCTTGTTCGTCGCGATATTATCTGAGTTGGCGTTTACTTGATTCTTGAATTCCTTATCCAAGCCTACGGTAATGGTCGGAGCATCATTGTCGCCGCCTACGGTAACGGTGGTTTCACCGGCTGTGCCGAGGAACTTGACGTTGCTATTTTTGTCTTTTCCGAGGTTGACGGCTTTCGTGTTGGTTCCGTCGGTAACGCTGAATTTCGCGGAAATATTGGTGACTGCCTCGCCGCCTTTATTGATATTGGTAACAACATCGCCGGTGATGTGTTCGGCTAATTTCGCTTTGTCCACACCGTATTTGATGGTCGAGTTTTCTCTCTTGACCGTCAGTCCCTGCGCGTCATCTTCCACATCAAAGGTCGCAACATTGTTGGTATTGTCAATGGTCTGACCCGTCGCGGCCGGATCTTTATCCGTTGTCGCCGCTTTCAGTACCCAGGAATTCATCTTTCCTGTCACAGTCGGATTAGTATTTATCTGTTTATTGATTTGCGAGTTCAGATTGTTGACGTTCATGCCGAGCTTCAGTCCGGCGTCACTTACGGTGGCGTTGATGTATTCATCACCCGTAACCGTAACCGTGTTGTCGGCTTTAACAACTTTCTTGCCCGTCTTAGCGTCTACCAACGTCCAGCCTTTTTGCAGTTCGGTGATGTTTTCTTCGTTGGTATCAGCTTTTGTTTTTACTTCGTTCAACTGTTTCCCGTTCACCGCATCGGTGCTGGTTGCGGATACGTCTCCGTCAGCCACGTTCGTGATTTTCTTCTTGCCTGCGTCAATGCCTTTGGTAGTGACAGACGGGCCTTCTTTGATGGTAAGACCGTCCTTGTTGATCGTTACGTCCTCGCCCGATTTGAACGTGTCGCTGCTTACGCTGGTCAGGCCTGTGAGCTCTTTGTTCAGTTTGAGTTCATAGCCTACTTTTTTGTCACCGTCCATGATGTCACCGACAACAAGGTTTTTCTCGTCTTTAGCTACGGCGACTTTCGGACCGTTGACGGTGTATTCTTTACCGCCATTGTCATTCGTGCCTTCGCTGACAGTGACATAGTCACCTGCTACCACAGTAGTATGCTTTTTCACCGCTTCTGCCGCATTTTGCGATACCGCTTTCAGCTGATCTTCTGTCGCTGCGCGGCCGGAGACAATATTGTCAGCATTCCATGTCGTATTGGAGAGTCCTGTGATTTGTCCAGCGCCTTTCGTGCCATCAACAGTGACATCTCCTGCTTTGATTTTGTCACCCAGACTTACCTTGTAGTTGGCCGGTTGTCCATCTGCTGCCGTGTTTTCAACTTTGACGCCGCTTCCTTCTTCGTCACCCGTGACAGTTACCTTGTTCGCGTCGACATACTCCTTGACGGTAGTACCGGTAACGAGATTATCGTCCTTGTCTCCGTCGATCGTTCCGTCTTTCGCGATGTCTACCACATATTTCGTAGACTGATCATCTTGTTTTTCAGGAGTAACGGTAATCTGGCTGTTCTCTGCCGCTTCTACGGTTGTCTTGCTTTCTTTGATTTCCGTTTGCAGGTCGGTAATCGATTTGTTTCCAGTGATATCAATCTTGGTTCCGTCAATACCGTATTTAATGGTCGAGCCGTCTCTTGTTACGGTGAGTCCTTTGCCGGTTGCGTCAAAGGTGACGGCATTATTGTCATTATCAATCGTTTTGCCGTCTTTTTCCGCGTCTTTGTCTGACGTCGCCTTCAGAACCCAAGAGTTCATCTTACCTGTCACAGTCGAGTTGGTATTTATCTGCTTATTGATTTGATCGTTCAGCTTGGTTTCGTCCATGCCGAGCGTCAATCCGTCCTTGTCTACGGTAGCCGTGATGTAGTCATCGCCCGTGACTTTGACCGTGTCTTCAGCTTTGACGACTTTCGTGCTTCCAGCAGCATCTTCCAGCGTCCAGCCTTTTTTAAGGGTCGTGATGTCTCCTTCATTGCCCGTGACTTTGCCTGCCAACGCCTTCAGCTGCGCGACATTGACCGCGTCATTGTCGTGGATACCGCCCGCGACATTGACGATACGGCGATAGTTGGCGGCGACGTCCTTATCCCCTGCTTTGTACGCAGGATTGCCTACCGATACAATACCGGCCGCGGCTTTTACCTCTTCGTCGCTGAGGTATGCTTTTCCGTCTACCGCTTCTTTCGCAATGGAGTTGCTGCCGATCGCGATACTGTTTTCGTCATAGGCACGCGCGCCGAATCCCAGTGCTACGCCGCCTTTTTTGTACACGATGGTATTGGAACCGAGAGCCGTTGCAAATTCCGCGCGGGAGTCCGCCCAATGACCGACCGATGTCGATTCTTTTTCAAATGTACGCGCCTGTTTGCCCAGTGCCGTGCTGTAATTCCCTTTGGCAACCGCCGCGGCACCGACCGCTGTCGTATTGGTGTCATGCGCTTCTGCGCCTGCTCCCAATGCCGTCGTTTGGTATCCGAAAGCGCTCGCTTTCATACCGATCGCCATCGAGTTTTCGCGTGCCAGTTTTCCCGGACCCGCTACTGTATCATCAGCGACCGGCAAATACGGTTCGCTCGGGTTCCATGCATCCCCCGGATTCGACATGCCCGTCCCCAGATGACCCTGCGTTTTGGCGCCGACATAGGCGCCATCACCGATAGCAATGCCACGGCCGCCCGTTTGATCTACCGTGCTGTTCGTTCCTACTGCAATTCCGCGATTCGCCAACGATTTTGCTTTCACACCGATGCTGATGCCACTCTCAGCAGCTGCTTCCGCATTCGTGCCCAATGCAAGTGCCTGCAATTTCGTCGCACTCGCCTGGTAACCGATCGCCGTAGTGAAATGACCATTCGTCTTGCTCTCAGTACCTAAGGCAACGGAGTACCAACCGTCCTCTACTTTGCTCTTCAAGCCAACTGCAACGGACTGAGTCCCGTTGTTCAAGGCCGACGGACCGATGGCAATGCTACCGTCTTTTTTCGCGCCGTCATTCTTGTAGTTCGAGCCCGCATCTTTATCCGTGCTGTTGACGGAGAAATAGTGAATGGGATCGAGGTTGTCAATTCGTTTTCCTAAGTTAGTAATCGACTGATTTTGCGCGATGTTAAGTTTGCTTCCGTCGATAGTGTACTTAATGGTCGAGTCTGTTCTTGCTACGGTGAGCCCGTCGCCGTCAGCCTCAAAGGTAACCGTGTTGCCGTTTTTGATTTCCTTCGGTGTTGTTTCGTCCTTTACTTTCAGCTTCCACGAGCTCATGACGCCATCGGGACCGTCGGTAATGCCGAGGTCTTTTTTCAGCTGGTTCATGTTCAGCGAGTAGGTGACGTTTCTGTCCGTATCGACAGTTGAGGTCAGCGAGGAGCCGTTCTCCGTTGCTTGCGTTGTTTTGTCTACGGCCGCTTTGAAGGTAACTTCCTGCTTCGTATCTCCGCCGAGAGTGACATCCGCCGTACCCGTTCCGGCGTCTTTTACGATGAAGCCCGCCTGCAGTTTTCCGATGTTCGTTTGGTTGGTAGAAACGCTTGTCTTCAGACCCTCAATAGCAGTTGTATTCTTTGTAATATTGCCTTTGTTGGTCTCAACTTGTGCTTTTACATCTTTCAACTGTTTGAAGTTGACCGCATCGCCGTCTGCCGCTCCGGCTGCCACGTTGGTGATTGTCTTGTTGCCCGCGTCAATGCCTGTCGTGGTGACAGACGGACCGCCTGTAATGGTAAGACCTGTTTCGCCAAGCGTGACGTTATCACCCGCTTTGAACACTTTACTGCTTACGCTCTCCAATCCTGTGAGCGTTTTGCTCAGTTCGAGTTTATAGCCTACTTTCTTCTTATCCGTTGTGCCTGCTACCGTTTCTTCGTCGTCAGTAACAGTCAAGTTCTTGTCCACGGAAGTAAGGCTCGGGCCTTTGACGGTGTAGGTCGTTCCTTTTCCGTCTTCCGTTTTTTTCGTAACGGTCACATAGTCGCCCGCTTCGACAGCGGTCTTGCTATTTTTGAGCTGCGCGACGTTCACCGCATCGGTGGCCGCCGTACCTGCGGCGAGGTTGGTGATCTGTCTTGTTTTCTTATCCGTACCAACAGAGACAGCGCCGTTTCCGGATTTCCATGTCGCTGTGGTCGCAGTGGATGCTTCTCCCGTAGCAGGGTCATAACCGACAACACCCGCGGCGGTACTTGCTTCGGAACCGGTACCCAAAGCCACGCCGCCTTCGACGCTGACGTTGGCGTCATTGCCGAGAATGGTGACGTTAGATTTTTCGGTTTTCGTTTTCGCTTTCTGCGAGCCGATAATGATGTTTCCGTTGACGTTTTCCAACTCGTGGTTGTCGCCCATGATGAGGTTATGGCTCGAGTCGATGACAGAGTTTCTATTGCCCGTCACGATGTTATAGGACAATTTGGGTGTACTTGGTCTTTCATCCTCATAATCAGTATTGGAAAGGTGGTTGCCTACGCCGGAAACCTGCGTATAGAGAGAACCTGACACCAAGTTCCCGTCACCTTCGACGCTGACATGGCTTCTTCCTTTTTGGAAAAGGCCGGTCGGGTCGCCACCGTCTATAGGATCAAGGAAGTCCTGTTCTTTTTGCTTATCTTCATCGGTCAGCGCTTCGTCATTATACGCATCATACACAAAGTTGCCCGTACCGCGGACAAATGTGCCGTGGGACTCCTCTACTCTGTTCATGTTCCCGATAATTTTATCTTCCCGGCCTCCATTTTTCGCAGCTTGGGCGAAAATGGTGTTATTTGATCCGAGAATAACGCTTTGATCAAACTGTCCTTCTTTGGCCGCTAATCCACCGGTATAATTGTCCGAAGAGTCACCGACAATGACACTGCCCTGTCCTCTGACAAAGGAGTTTCCTCCCAAAGCAACGGCATCTTCCCCGTAAGCGTGTGTATTGACGCCGATCGCGATAGAACCTACTGCTTTTGCTCCGTCATTCTTGCGATTATCCGTCGTTTTATTGGTATTTTTTTCGTTAACGGAAACATAGTGCATGAAAGGCATATTGTCATATAAGTACCGGATTCTTGTATCATTTGTTTGTACATCCGTCTTAAGACGACCTATATCCCGCTCGTTTGTGCCTACGCGAGTGGAAAGAGCGGTAATGCTTGTTGTATTTCCGGCAATTCTGCCACCCAGCTCATCCTTCGCCGCAGCAAGGTCTTTCCATGCTCTTTGTCTGAGACTTTTCAGCTGTGCCACGTTCACCGCGTCGGTGTTGTCCGTACCGGCAGCGACATTGATAATCTGCCGGGTAATGCCCTTTTGCTGATTACCGACAGAAACGGCCGCTCTTGTGGATTTCCACGTGGAAGTTTCGTCCGTACCGGCGTCCAACGGATCATAACCGACTTTACCTGCTTTGCCATAACTCGGAGAGGCATAAGAGCCTACGTTGGAGTCACTGCCCAACGCCACGCCACCATCGATATCCGCTCTGGTGTTCGCGCCGAGGGTCACCGCGTCTTTCGCATAGGCTATCGACTTATATCCGATCGCCGTAGCGTTTTCCATGGCCGCATTGGCACTGCTGCCGATCGCCGTACCGCCATCAGCTAATTGTTTTTGCCAGATATCACCTACATTGGCAGTTCCGCCCAATGCGATCGAATTTTTACCGTACGCTCTGGCTTCCCGTCCGACAGCGACGCTATTATACACCGTTGCCGTATCCTCTTTATTACCGGCAACCGAGCCGCGACCGATGGCAATCGTGTCACCGCTGTACGCCTGCGCCCCTTCGTTCGGCCGATCGTAGTTACCGCCGATGGCAATCGCACCGAGTCCTTTGGCACTTGCATTATTACCGAAGGCGACGGAGTCCACCGCCGATGCTTCCGAAGAGTAACCCATGGCGATCGCGTGATTCTTCGCTTTGCTGCTCAACCCGATAGCAACCGACCATTCGCCTGCTTTAATGTCGCTGCCTACCGCCACCGACTGCATGCCGGCTTTGGAACGGTTACCGACGACAACGGCATTTTCGCGGACTTCACTGTGGCCGCCAACGACAACGCTGTCCGTATCGTAGGCGTGGGAATCACTGCCGATGGCGACGACATAAGAACTGCCGCTACTGGTTGACCCTGTGCCCACAGTGACTTCGGAACCGATCGCGACGTTCTTCTGTCCCTGGATTTTCGCTTTATTACCGATAGCGATCGAGTCATTGCTGGTCTGGCCGCCTTTGTTGCCCGTTTCCGCTTCATTACCGATAGCGATCGCGTTGTCATACCAAGTTTTGCTCTTGGTACCGATGGAAATACCGTTTTCTTTCAGCGCGGTGGATTCCGTGCCGATCGCGATTTTATTCGGTTCGTTCCAACCTGTATACGCTTTCCAGCCGAGAGCGAGATCCCCTTTTGAATACGCTGCCGAACCTGTTCCGAGAGCGGTCGAATATTCTCCTTTTGCTATGGTCTTGAATCCCATAGCGACAGCGCCATTCGCCCCTGCGCTTGTTTCCGCGCCAATACTGATGGCGTTGATGGTGGGGTTCGCGGAGAGATCATAGTTCACATCCGGATCGATAGCGGATTCTTCAATGGCCTCTCCCGGATATTTTCTTGCTTCTATGGTCTTGCCCGTATTCACAGCAACGTTAACATAGTGCGCTGCCCCGTCCGCCGCATAAACCATATCCGCGGGGAAAAGAGCGCTCCCTAAAAGAACCGTCAGTACGGATGCCGCGAGTACACTGCCCTTGGCCCGGCCTGAGGTGCTTTTGACGTGCGAGTTTGCCATTTCTGAAGTCACGACCCAGCAGTTTTTGACCTTGCTCCAGATCAACTTATAAATTTTATTCATGCTTCCCTCCCACAACAAGCGATTGCTCTAATCGGCAATCCAATAATTCAATCATTTTTCTATAATCTTTTACATCACATTTATTATATATCATGCATATAGCAATATCAAATACAAACATGTTTCACAGCACCGATACCGACATGCTTCATAGCACCGATACCGACATGCTTCATAGCACTGACCGATTTCCAGCCGTCACGCGTCGTTTTCGCCCGCTGCACGCGTTGATAGGACGCCACGTATCTCCCAAGGAAACAAGCTGTCTTCACGGGAAAAGCATCCCACAGTAAAAAGAAATTCTATTATTCTTTGCGGAAGCTTTACAAAACAGAAAAAATATAATCTTTTTTAACCTTAATACAAACGGTCGCAAGCACGGAAAGCGACACGGTTTGCGAAACAAAGAGCGCGCCCGCGAGCAACGGTAAAAATTTCGCGCTGATGCGAGATGCTCTTTATCGTCTCCGCGCACGCGCTTTCCGTCCGTTTCGCGGATAATTTCCGAGAAGCGAGCGCGGCTTTCGTTGCTACGCCAACGCGCCTTAAAGCGTACATCTCCCATGCAAAAAAGATCACGACGCGTACGCGCCGTGATCTTTTTCTGTCGTAAACGGATGATTCTTTTTGTTACTGTTTTTTATTTTCCGGACTGCGCTTGGAGTGTCGCAAGCTTTTGCGTGATGGCCTTCATCTCGGCTTGCATGTCTCGGATCTGTTCGTCTTGCGCATCGAGTTTTTGCGTTTGCGCGTCCAGTTTTTGCGCTTGCTCATCCAGTTTTTTCGCTTGCGCGTCCAGTTGTTGCGCCATTTCGGAGCGGGTAAGTTTCATGTACTCATTGCCTCTCCCCACTTTCATGGAGAAGCCGATATTGAGCATGTTTTCGCCACCGCCGAACGAGCCGCCGACGCTGAACATTTTGCTTTCGTTCGGTCGGTAGAAGGCGCCGATCGCCAACGCGTGGGCTCCTTTGTAGTTGCCATAGCCGGCCGCGAAGTCCCATTTGTCATCCGGATCAAAGTCCAGCGGATGGAGTCCCGCCAACGCCGCCGCGCCCGCGCCGACGCGGTCAACACGGTTGCCCATGTCATATACGCGATTGTTCAACTCGGCAATGTTGGTCGTATTGGCGCCTACCTGTTTGTCCAAGGCGATCAGGTTCTGCCCTGCCGTGTTGCCGGCTTTGATGTAGTTACCGTCGTTTTCAATTCTTGTTTCGTTGTAAACGGTGCCGCCGGTGACAATGCCTTTATTGTCTTTCGCGACTTTGCCGTCCGTCTTGACGTTCAGCTTGTACTCGTTGCTGCCGTCTTCTTGCGCTTTGGCTTCTACGGTTACGGTGTCACTGTCCACGATGGTGTTTCGCGTGTCTTTGGTCGCGACGGTTACTTGCTGTTTTTTGCCGTTGCTGTCCGTAAGAGAAATCGTGGTCGTATTGTTGTCATTCTCTTCGCCTTTCAGCGTGTAGGTGGTGTCGGTATTCACTGCGCCCTTAAGATCTTTCAGGTCCACGCTGCCGGTGACTTCATTGCCCTTCGTATCTTTCACGGAAAGATTCAGCTTGCTCCCGTTGAGGGATAGCGCGTTGTTACCTTTCTGCAACGTCGTATCGGTCGCGGAAATTTTGTAGCTGCCTTTCGCGCTTCCCGCTTCGACTTTGATATTGTCGCCCGCTTCGATAGTGGTCTTGGCCGCCGCGATTTCCTGTACCGCTTTCAGCTGCGAGACGTTGACAGCGTCGGTATCTTTTGTGCCGGCGGCTACGTTGGTAATGACGTTTTTGCCTGCGTCAATACCTTTTGCGGTGACCGACGGACCGCCTTGCACGGTCAAGCCGTTATTATTGATCGTCGTGTTTCCGGCTTTGATGCTTCCGTTTTGGCCCAGATCGATATTCTCGGCAAGACTTACTTTGTAATTTTTGCCGCCCTCATTATTGGTTCCGTCTTCCGTAACGGAAATATTGGTTCCTGCTGCGACCGAGGTGTGTTTTTGCGCTTCCGTGCCCGTTTGGGTAATTTTATTTTCTACGGCTTTCAGCTGCGCGACGTTCACCGCGTCGGTATCGGCGGAGCCGGCCGCAACGCCTGTGATCTGACGGGTATATTTCTTTTCCTTATTGCCTACGGAAATCGCGCCCTTCGTCGCTTTCCATACTTCGGATGTGTTTTCTCCCGCTAAATAGCCGATGGATCCTTTCTCTCTGTCCGCCAGGCTGGAAGAGCCGATCGCGACGCCGCTTCTCGCTTTCGCCTTCGCGGATGAACCGAAGGCGATGGAATATTTGTTTTTCGCCTCAGCCCCAGGACCGAAGGCGATGGAGCCCTCTTGTTCCGCAATGGCTTCCTGTCCGATGGCTGTCGCCCAGTCCGCTGTCGCTTTGGACTCTGTGCCTACCGCAATGGATCCATAGCCTTCTACAAGCAATTTATTTCCCAAAGCAAGACCATACTGCTCACTACCTTGTATCGTATTGGCATGACCTACAGAAGTGGCCAACGTCGCGCCGTCCTTAATTTCGGAACTGGTTCCGAGAACTACACTGCCGCCGTTGACGGTATTTGTCATGCCGACCGCGACGTTAGCGTCGGACCCTCTGTCGTACAACTTCGTATACGTCCATTTTGGATTCCTTGGATCCGAAAGGTCTTTTTCGGCGGTGTAGCCGACAAGGTTCCCCACGCCGATGACGGTATTCTGCTCGCCCGCGACTTTGGTCAGTTTCCTATCCCAGTTCATATAATCCGTGCCGAATACCGCGTTATGCGTACCCTCGACTTCAAGGCTTTCTCCGACAACGATGCTGTTGTTTCTGCGGACGCCGTCGCTATCTCGCTTACCGCCCGTTAACGTGTTGTTGTTACCAATGACGGTACTGTTTACAGCTTCCGAAGTCGAGCCGATGCCGATAACCATGCTGTCAGCGGCTTTCGCTCCGTCGTTGTCAAAATTGGAGCCCGCCGCTTTTTTGTCACTGGTTACGGAGTAGTAATGAACCGCGCCTTGGGCCAATTTCCGGTCGATGGCTTTCAGCTGCGCGACGTTGACCGCGTCGGTATCGGCGGAACCGGCCGCAACGCCTGTGATCTGTCTCGTTCTGCCGGTAGCTTCATCCCCTACGGAAAGAGCCGCCATCTGACCCTGCCACGCGCCGACGAGATCGCTTACTTTTTTCTGCGCTGCATCATAGGCTTGCTGTTTTTGTTCACTGTCCGCTTTAAGCTGGTCATATTGAGCCTCTAGTTGCTGACCTTCTTCTTTGGTCTCGTATTGCTGAGTCTGGATCTTATGCAATACGATTTCCGCGTCTTCTACCGAGGTCTGCCATGCGGAGCGCGCGGCTTCCAGTTCTGCTCTGTATGTTCCGATATTCGTATCGGTCGTGATATCCGCCTCCGTCACCACTTTCTTTAATGACGGATCATATCCGTAGTCACCCTTGTCCCTTGTCGTATTCGAGAAAGAGCCGATCGCTACGGCATCGGTTATCGTGCTTTTGGCCCTGCTTCCTATCGCCACGGGATACTTGACCTGATCAAGCGTTTCGCTGCCGGCGACGGAATAGTGACCCATGGCGAGGCTTTCATAGCCCGTCGCATAGTTACGTAAACCAACACCGACAGACTTGGTCCCTAAAGCGTAGTTCGAGTTTCCGATACCCGCGGACTTGCGCCCTATCGTCGCATTACTGATGCCTAAAGCGCTGGACAAATCGCCGGACTCAACAACCCCGGTCGCCTGGTAGTCCTTAACGAAATTCAGATTATTTTCCGACCCTACCGCAACGGCTCCGTAACCGCTGATAAAGTTTCGATAGCCCACGGCAGAAGACTTTGTGCTTGCCGCTATATTGGCATATCCGAGAGCCGATGCGCTCTGTCCATCGGTGATATTTCGATACCCTACGGCGGAAGCTGCAATTCCGCCACTCATGTTTTCATACCCCAGTGCGGAGGAGTAGCCTCCCGCGCTGTGGTTTTTCGCACCGATTGCCACGGAGTAATCCCCGGCCGTCTGGTCTTCCCATTTTCTTTTAACGACATTGTATTTATTATTGTAAATCCCGATCGCCGAGCTGTTTTCAGCCGTCGCATAGTTTCTGAAGCCCAAGGCGGAAGACTGTTTGCCTGTAGCGATGTTGAGATATCCGAACGAAGATGATTTCTCTCCTTCCGCTTTATTCCAATATCCCACAGCGGAAGACAGACCACCTGCAGCTGTATTGAGATACCCGAACGAAGATGCCCCTTCTCCCAATGCTTTATTCTTCGTACCGATAGCGCTGGAAGACTCTCCTTTAGAAATATTCATGACGCCAATCGCGTTGGAATATTTCCCGGAGTCAAAGTCTATCCACTTATATCCCGGATTATCAAAGTCATATTTGTTATTTAAAGAACCGACAGCGACACTTCCGTATCCCTTCGCACGGTTTTCGGTGCCCAGCGCGGCGGAATATTTACCCAGTGCCTGCGCGGTGGAACCGACGGCGGTCGCTTTTTCTCCTCTTGCTTTAGCCTGATTGCCGACCGCTACGCCATAGTCGCCTGTAACGGCATTATCCCGTCCGACAGCGACAGGGTTGTAAATCGCCTGACCATCTTTATTCTTAACAAGATTCCCCTTGTCGTCCACACCGACTCGGTGTCCGTCTCCGATAGCCATTCCGTAACTGGCATAGACTTTATTTAGCCAGCCGAATACATTGGCGTCATTGCTGTAAACGATGTTTTCCGAACCGATGATGCGTCCGTTGTCGACATACCAGTCTGCGCCTTTGGTGGAACCGATGATATTGTGCTGGCCGATCACGTATAAATCAGCGCCTACCGTATTCGGGTTGCTGCCGGGTTCTTTGTAATCCGCGAGAGTATTGACCCTGTTTTTATCGCCCATGTAGTAACCGGTCGCGTCAATCGTATTTTCCGTACCAATCGTAAACGCCATATTCTGACTCGTATTATTGGGACGGCTGCTGTTTTTGATTTCATTTTTATACCCGATCGCGCCGGTGAACGAACCTTTCAGCGTATTTTCCCAACCGTGGACCAGCTGGTAAGCCGGAGACCACCCGCCCGCGTCATTTTTATCGCCCTGCAGGAGTCTGTTACCATGTCCGATAATGGCGGCATCCCGGTAAGAAACACTTGTCCCCTTCATGCTGTCCCATTCCGATGTCGGCTGGAAATAGTTCCCGTGACCGACGACAAGAACTCTCGTGCCGTCAAAGGACGTCCCGTCCTTTTTTGCTTGCGACACGATCTCACCGGAGCCGATAACGATATTGTCCTTGCCCGTCGTCTTGACGGACGGACCGATTGCGACGCTGTTTTCTGCCTGCGCGCCGTCATTGTTATAGTTGGAATCCGCGGTTTGGTTGCCGCTCTTTACCGAGACGTAATGTGTGTCACCGGCCGCATACACGCCGAACGCGACAGGCGCCGCCACCATGGCCGCTAAAAGAGCCGCCGTGACGCTTCGCCGCAGTCCTTTACCCGACGGGCTCTTGGTGTGCGACTTAGCGAGCTCGGAAGTCACCACGTAGGCTTCTGTCGCTTTACTCCAAATAATTTTATAAATTTGATTCATTCCGTGCTCTCCTTTCTAAATACCTTCCCCAATAACCCGCCAATGAGGTAATGCACCACCTCCCAAATCCGGCATCCATCTCGTTTGATATTCTGATGTATTACCTGACGCCATGTATAACCATTCGGTTTTATTATAGGTTAGTTGCAAGATGATTACCTCCTTAATTGTATATAAATATTGCATGTGCGAGCAGTTCCCATGACTTGATATCATGATGGTCTGTTCTCAGAGTTCAGTAAAATGTAAAGTACTTACCTTTATGACGACGAATTTTACGCATTTGCAAACCCAAGAATAAAAAAGAAAACAAAAAGGAAGGAACCCGTAACTGGTTCCTTCCTCTTGCGCCGCGACTATTTTGTTGCCATGAGTTGCTGCACTTGTTGTTTCAAAATTTCGATTTCGTTCTTCATTTCTTTGTTTTCTTGCTGCATGAATTTATTTTCTTGCTGCATCCTCTCATTCGCGGTTTTCAGACCTCTGATTTCGTTCGCCATGGCGATTTTTGAAGTGCTGATTCCCGTTCCCTCTCCGAACTTGACGGAAACACCCGCGTTCACCATGTTTTCACCGCCGCCAAACGAACCGCCGATGCTGAACATTTGATTTTCATTCGGACGGTAGAAGGCGCCGATAGCTA
>NZ_CABSTC010000009.1:0-29864 GCF_902480485.1 uncultured Negativicoccus sp.
AGATAAGGTCTATTATAAACTCATTGAGAACCACAACCCGGCAACGGCCCGTGCGTACGAAAACTATAAAGCGGTACAGGCATTCAAGCGCCATGAAAATACAACCGATGAAAGTATTTTCGGTTTATTAAATAAAAGCAATATTGCTGTCTTGGATGAAAACTCGAATAAAGACGCGCATGTTGTTTCGACGCAGCGTGATCTGATCGCCGGCGAAGTCTCGAAAGATATCGCCCGCCGCAAACTGATTCCCGCGGATATTGTGCAGGCACACGACAGCGGCGCGATTCATTTCCATGACATGGACTACATCATCCAGCCGATGTTTAACTGCTGCCTGATCAATTTGGAAGACATGCTCACCAACGGTACCGTTATCAACGGCAAGAAGATCGATTCGCCGAAATCGTTCCAAGTTGCCTGTACGGTAACGACGCAAATCATTGCGCAGGTCGCCAGCGGCCAGTACGGCGGACAGAGCATTAACGGCATCGATCGGATCCTGGCTCCTTTCGTGCGCAAATCATTCAACAAAATTCTCAAGAGCGTGCTCGAAGAGCAACGCGACATTTATGAAATGGAACCGGATCAGGAAAAAGCGGAAGCGATCGCCTGGAAACGTACCCGTAAAGAAGTGAAAGACGGCATTCAGACGATCCAGTACCAGATCAATACTTTGATGACGACCAATGGTCAGGCGCCGTTCGTCACGTTGTGCATGTATTTCCAACCGGATTATGAATACGCCAAAGAAGCGGCGATGATTACGGAAGAAATTTTGGCGCAGCGTTTGGAAGGCGTCAAAAACGAGCAGAATGTCTACATCACACCGGCGTTCCCGAAACTCGTTTATGTGCTTGATGAACACAATATCACACCGGACGCGCCGTACTACTATCTCACGGAACTCGCGGCGAAATGCACCGCGAAACGCATGTATCCGGACTATATCTCCGCGAAAAAGATGCGTGAAAATTATGAAGGCAATGTATTTTCACCGATGGGCTGCCGCTCCTTCCTGCGCCCGTATAAAAACGAAAAAGGCGAATACGTTTGGGACGGTCGCTTCAATCAGGGCGTCGTTTCGCTGAACTTGCCGCAAATCGGTATTTTGGCGGAACATTCGGAAGAAAAATTCTTTGAAATCTTGGAAAAACGCCTGCAACTTTGCTACAAAGCATTGATGTTGCGCTATGACTTCTTGAAAGATGTCGTGAGCGACGTGTCGCCGATTCATTGGCAGTATGGCGCGATTGCCCGCCTCAAACCGGGTGAAAAGATTTATCCGTACTTGCAGAATACCTATTCCACGCTTTCCCTCGGCTACATCGGGGTCTATGAAGCGACCAAACTCATCACCGGCGAATCGCATACCGGCGAAAAAGGTCATGCGTTTGCCGCGCGCCTGATGCACCGTCTGCGCGAAGCGGTCGATACCTGGCAGGAACAGACCGGTTTGGGATTTTCTCTGTACGGTACGCCGGCGGAAAGCCTGACCAATCGTTTCTCGTCCATTGACCGTGCGCGCTTCGGCGAAATCGAAGACATTACGGATAAAGGCTACTACACTAACAGCTATCACGTGGATGTACGTGAACCGATCAGCGTCTTTGATAAATTCCGTTTCGAATCGGAATTCCAAAAACTTTCGACCGGCGGTTGCATCTCGTATGCGGAAATCCCGAATATGAGCGGCAACGTCGATGCCGTACTGACGATGATGCGCTTCATTTACGACAATATCTGCTATGCGGAATTTAATACCAAATCGGATTACTGCCATGTCTGCGGCTTTGACGGTGAAATCAAAGTCAACGACGACATCCAGTGGGAATGCCCGCGTTGCCACAACACCGATCGTAATTTGCTGACGGTCATCCGTCGGACATGCGGCTACCTCGGTGAAAACTTCTGGAACGAAGGGCGCACGAAAGAAATCCGCGACCGCGTCCTCCATATCTGAGGCACGTATGCGTTACGGACAAATCCGGCACTACGATATCGCTAACGGTGAAGGCATTCGGACGAGTATTTTTGTCACAGGCTGCACTCACAATTGTCCGAATTGCTTCAACGTCGAATACCAGAATTTTCAGGCCGGCGAACTTTGGACGGATAAAGAAACCGCGACAGTGGTCGATTACATCAATGATCCGAATGTGGCGGGACTGACCCTTTTGGGCGGTGAGCCCATGCAAAATGTCGAGGGGCTGATCGAGGTTGTGCGCGCCGTGCGGGCGGCTCAGCCGCAAAAAAACATTTGGGTGTATTCCGGTTACACTTGGGAAGAGATCATCAGCGATCCCGTTCGATTATCGCTCCTGCGTCTGTGTGACGTGCTCGTTGACGGACGTTTTGTGGACGCGTTGCGCGATCCCGCGTTACGTTTCCGCGGCTCGTCAAATCAGCGCGTCATCGCGATCGGAGAATCTCTTTTGCAAGGGAAAATAGTATTGCATGAGGATATACATACGCATCGTCCGATTACGACGACAGCGGATACCTAATCAAAAAAAGACGGCGAAAGCCGTCTTTTTTGTTGCGAGAAAATATCTGAGGATAGGAAATCAGTGACCGTTACGAGTAAATTTAGGATTTTAAGGCGTTCACCATTACCGAATGAAGCGCGGGCGCATAAAAAATCGCGCGTGGGGATTATCCGGTGATTCTTTATCCGTCATGTATTTTATGCTATAATAAACGCGCATAGAATGGTGGCACGAACCATATATTCTAGTTAGAAACGTGCGATAGGATACCAGATCAAAAAAGGCGCTATTTTTAATAGCGCCTTTTTTCTTGCCGTATGTACCATCGGAAGACTCTTTGCATCCGTTTATAAACGCTCGGGTCAAGGAGTTCTTTCGGGATTTTTTATTCGTTGCCCGCGCCTTTCACTTTGCCGGGCACGCGTTCCGGTGTTTTATCATCGTCGTCGCTACTATTCTTAGCGGATGATTTTTTATCTTTCTTTTTGCCGTCTTTATCTTTCTTGTCTTTATCTTCGTCTTTTTTGTCAGATTCCGAGGCCGGTTGGTAAAAACCTTCCGCGGCGATTCCCTCGACACCCGGTGGCGTCGGGAAATTAGTGGCCGGCATGTCAGCGACGGCGACATTCATAAAGTCGCGCCAGATGGCCGCCGGAACGGTACCGCCCGTCAATCCCTGCAAGGTTCCGTCGAAGTCATCTCCGATCCAAACGGCCGTGGCGACGTCCGGCGTATAGCCGACAAACCACGCGTCTTTAGTGTCGTCCGTCGTACCGGTTTTACCGGCCATGGGCCGACCGATGTAAGCGTTGCCGCCCGTGCCGTGTAAGACGGCGGATTCCAGCATATTGGTAACGATGTACGCCGTTTTTTGACTGATGACTTGCGTGCCTTTGGCGGTATTTTCTTCCAATACATTACCGTTGCGGTCCACAATCCGAATGATCGCCTGCGGTTCTACGTGCACACCGCCGTTGGCCAGCACACCGTACGCCGATGCCATATCGAGCGGGATGACACCCTGCGTCAAACCGCCCAAGGCGGCGGCCAGGTTCTCATCATTGTTGTCGCCTTTGAAGACGAGGGTGCTGATGCCCATGTTTTCTGCGTTGGCGAGGATATTGTGCATGCCGACTTCCTGCGCGACTTTAACGGCCGGCACATTGACGGAATTCATCAAGGCATGGCGCAACGTCATTTTACCGCTGAATGTCCGGCTGTAGTTTTGCGGACTCCAACCGGCAATCGTGATCGGCGAGTCGTCGACGATCGTGCCCGGGGTCATACCTTTTTCCACGGCACCGATGTAGACAAAGGGTTTAAATGCCGAACCCGGTTGACGTACCGCCTGGGTGGCGCGATTGAAATGGTCCGTGCCGCGTCCGCCGACCATCGCTAAAATATGGCCGTTGTGCGGATCGATAGCGACGATAGCGCCTTGCGGCTGTCGCAATCCGTTGGCATCGGTGTAGAAGTCCGGCAGATTCGCTTCCAGCGAACGTTCCGCCGCTTCCTGCATATCCAGATCCAGCGTCGTGTAAATCTTCAAGCCTTCTTTATAAAGCGCTTCCGCATCATACTTGTCACTAATCAGCTGCTCGATGTAGCTGATGAAATAGGAAGCGCGGGAACCGCGAACCTGTTTCAGACTTTCCGGTGAACGCAAGCCTAAATCTTCCGCCTTGGCGGCGTCCGCATCTTCTTGCGAGATGAAGCCGTACTTGGCCATCTGATTCAAAACCGTGGCCTGTCGCGTTTTGGCCGCTTCCAAATTGCTGAACGGGGAGTAGTAGTTAGGACTTTGCGGTAAACCGGCCAGAAGAGCGCATTGCGCCAAGTCCAGGTCGCTTACCGTTTTACCGAAATAAATATTGGCCGCAGTCTGAATCCCATAGGCGCCTTCACCGAAATAAATTTGGTTCATGTACATTTCCAAAATTTCGGGTTTGGTGTATTCGCGTTCAATTTGCAACGCCAAAATCGCTTCCTGGAATTTACGTTCCAAGGTGCGGTTCTGCGTCAAAAACGCGTTGCGGGCGAGCTGCTGCGTAATCGTACTGCCGCCTTGCGCGATGCCGTTGTGCGTAATGTTGGCAAAGACCGCGCGCATGATGCCGCGGGGATCGATACCGTGATGATCATAAAAACGGATATCTTCCGCTGCCAAAAAGGCATGCTGCAAATTCTCGGGGACCTGATCCAGCGAAACCGGTAACCGATTTTCCTCCGCATGAATGGTCGTAATCAGACGACCCTTGATGTCAAATACCTGCGATGATGCCGCCGGCGTACCCGTTTGCTGCACATCGGGCAAATTACTGATGGTCGCGCCGATAAATCCGCAACCGGCGCCAAGTAAAATGACCAGCGCGATGATTGCGGCGATAATGAGCGTACTCTTATTTGCACCGCGTTTTTTTCGTTTTCGCGCGCGCGTGCTCGAATGTCGCATAAATGCCTCCTTTTAATTATCACACTGCTATTTATTATACCATTAACGGCATCTTTTATAAATTACAGATCAAGAAGAGGAAAAGATACTATTAACTTCCGCGCTACGATTATCAACAATAAAAAACCTCCCTTTGCAAGGGAGGTTTTGCAAATTCTTACTTGTTGTACAACTCGACGATAAGCGTTTCGTTAATGTCGTTCGCGAACGGCAATTCTTCACGCAGCGGGAGACGGGTGTAAGTGGCTTCCCATTTGTCGAAGTTCTTTTCAATATAAGGCAGCTCGAAGGAACGAACTTCCTGGAAGCTGGCCTTGAACATTTCATTGGCACGTTGATCTTCTTTCAACGAGATGACCTGACCCGGGGTTACACTGTACGACGGGATGTCAACGCGTTTGCCGTCAACGAGGATCAAACCGTGGTTCACCATCTGGCGAGCCTGACGGATCGAACGCGCGAAGCCGATACGATAGACGAGGTTGTCCAGGCGGCTTTCGAGGAGGAACAGAAGGTTTTCACCAACGATGCCTTCCATTTTACGCGCTTTGACGTAGTAACGATAGAACTGACGTTCCAATAAATTGTAGATAGCTTTAACTTTTTGTTTTTCCAAGAGCTGGGTGCCGTATTCCGAGATTTTACGCGGGCGACGCTCTTTGGACTGCCGTTTTAACGCTTTCGGATGACCGTAGATGTTGAGGTCAAACCGTCGGCTCGCCTTAAAACGTGCGTTCCGATTTGTTGCCATGCAATCACTCCTTTACAAATTTAGCAATAGCTTATTTCAAGCTTTACAAGTGTACCATGAATATAATTTCGTGTCAATCATAAATTGCACGTCGAGAAGGTCTGGGCGGCGCTTCATACACATACGCGTACAGTTCCGGTGTGCCGTCGCTGCGTTGGCGCTGATGCACGCCCTGAATTTCGGGGGCGAATCCCGGCAAGGCTTGCATCGCGCGTTCGAGAACCGTAAAGTATTCGACGGCGGTTTTGGTCCAACGCTCCCCGGCGACGATGGTGAAAATGCCCGGCGGATACGGCAGCGCGCCTTCCAACGCGATCTCGCCCGCAAGTTCGCGAAGCGGCAGCGCGCGCGCCTGATTGCGGCGGAGCGCAAGTGTGGCTTCGGCGGCGGACAGGGCGACCGGCGGTAAATACTCGGCCGCGAACAGCTTACGTTGTAATTGGCTGACGTTCGCCTCTTTGTAAAAATCGTGCAGCTTTTGGCACAGCCAGCGGATCGATCGCGTACGGTAGACGTCCGGATACGCCGCCGCCACGCGGGGGAGCACATCGGCGACGGGGGCGTCTTCTTCGATGGCTTTTTCCAGTTGCACGAGCAGATCGACCAACCGGTTCAACTTGGCGGGAGACTCCGCCGGGGTGATTAAAAAGAGCAGCGAGTTCAAATCGCTTTTTTCCGGTGTCATGCCGTGTTCTTGCAGGTAATGCGAGACGATACTGCCCGGCACGCCGAACTCTTCATACGTGCCGTCACGAAGGGAAATGCCCGGTGTATACAGTAAAATTTTGCAGGGATCGAGCGCGTATTGCTCTTTGGCAAAACCGGTGAAGCCGTGCCAGGACGCGTCGGGATCGATGGCGAAATAGCGCCGGTCGGAGATGATCACGTCGGTCGGGATATCTTGCCAAGGAGTACCGTCAACGGTCGGTGGTACAAAGGGTTGGAAATACCGGCAGCGTTTTAATATTTCTTTTTTTGCATCGGTCGCTACGGTGGCGGCGTCGCGCCAAAGTTGTTCGCCGTGCGGAGCTTCATGGATTTTCGCGTTCATATCAAGCGACGCGAAAAGCGGATAGTTCGGTGACGTCGACGCGTGCAACAAAAAGGCGTCATTGAAACGGTCGTGATTGACGTACCGCGCCTGATCTTTAATGTGGTTATCCTTTTTATGAATCTGCGAGGTTTGCGCAAATCCCGCCAACTGTTTGTGCACGGATTGCGTCACTAAAATTCCCGGATCGTTCGGACCGAGTTCCAGGGTGAGCGGGCTCATCGGTGCCAGCATCGGTAAAAATTGTTCATAGCCGACCCAGGCGCAATCAAATAAAATGTAATCGCACAACTGACCGACGCTTTCTACAATTTGACGGGCATTGTACAAAATGCCGTCGTACGTACCGAGCTGAAAAATGCCGAGGCGGAACGGTCGCGGCAGATCCGCTTTAGCGGCGTCGACTTTGCGGATACGTTCCCGCAATGCGTTTTCGTCGAGCGCGGCCGCCGGCATGCCGCCGATAAAACCGTACGGATTACGCGTGGCTTCCAAATACACCGGTGTCGCGCCGGCGAGCACCAGCGCGCCATGGTGCGCGGATTTATGATTGTTGCGATCGAAAAGCACCAGATCGCCGGGAGTCAACAGCGCCGTCGCGCAAACTTTATTGGCGGTTGAGGTGCCGTTTAAGACGAAGTAGGTGCGGTCGCTGTGGAACACTTCGGCCGCATGCTGTTCCGCCGCCGCGGCGAAACCGTCGTGGGTCAACATATCGCCCAGGTAACCGTCCGAAGACGAAAGGTCACTGCGGAACGTATTGGCGCCGTAAAAATCATAGAAGAGGCGACCGGCGCGCGTGCGGCGGAAAAATTCGCCACCGTGATGGCCGGGGGTCGCAAAGGATGTCTGATCGCCGTCGGTATAATCAATCATCGCGGCGACAAAAGGCGGCAATAAACCTTGCTCAAATCGTTTCGCGGCTGCGAGCACCACTTCGTTCACTTGGTCTTTACGCAGACGTGTAAAATGCGGCGCATCACTGTCTACGATAAAACGAGGCAGGTCATCGGCAGCTTGAAAGCGGCGGGCGAGCGACCGATCCTCCGCGCTTAAGACAACGGCCGCGCAAGCGTCGGGATCCGCCTGCGCCGGGCTGACAAAAGTCACGGTTCCGGGGGCGAATAACTCCCGCAACGCGGGACTGACCGCAAGTTGGGAAATAATCATAGGAGCCTCTTTTCTATAATGGTATAAAAATTTATTTTCATTATACTGGAAAGTTTACCGCCGGCGCAAAACCGCGCCCATGCGATGAGCGAAAATGGGCCGCTGAAAAAAGTCTTTACGCGGGCATAAAAATTCGTTATTATATTTACATTACTTTAACGACAGAAATCCGAATTTGTGATGAAAATTTCTTGACAAACATGATCTTAACGTCTAAAATAATACGAGTGAACTTTTGTCCTACCCATTAGCCCCGGAAAGGATAACCGTTTACGTTTCGATTTTGATAAGGAGGAATTCTACGCATGAAAACTACGTTTATGGCCAATCCGAGCAACATTGAGCGGAAATGGTACATCGTTGACGCGGAAGGCAAAACGCTCGGCCGTTTAGCTGCCGAAGTCGCGAAAGTCCTGCGGGGCAAACATAAGCCGACTTACACACCGCATCAAGATACGGGCGATTTTGTGATCGTCATTAACGCGGCGAAAGTCGTTGTTACGGGTAAAAAATTAGAACAGAAAAAATATTTCCGTCATTCCGGTTATCCGGGCGGCGGCCGTTTCATTCATCTGAACTGGCTCTTGGAACGTCGGCCGGAACAGGTTATTGAAATGGCGGTTCGCGGCATGTTGCCGAAGAACTCGCTGGGCGAAAATATGTATCGTAAATTGAAAGTATACGCCGGTGCGGAACATCCGCATGCTGCACAGCAACCGGAAGTACTTGAGTTGAATATTCGTTAACCGGAAGGAGGAACCGTAAATGGCAGTAGCACAATACTACGGCACAGGTCGTAGAAAGAAATCCGTTGCCCGCGTTCGTCTTGTTCCGGGCCAAGGCCGAATCATAATCAACAATCGTGAGATGTCTGATTACTTTGGTTTGAAAACACTCGAGCTGATCGTTAAACAACCGCTCGAACTGACCAACACCACCGACCAGTATGATGTTTTGGTAAATGTCAATGGCGGCGGCGCGACCGGTCAAGCCGGTGCGATTCGTCACGGCATCAGCCGCGCGCTCTTGGAAGTCGATGCTGATTTCCGTAAAGCGCTCAAAAAAGAAGGTTTCCTGACTCGTGACCCGCGCATGAAAGAACGTAAAAAATACGGTCTTAAGAAAGCGCGTAAGGCAAGCCAGTTCTCGAAACGTTAATTGTACCAAACAAAAACCCTGCCGAGGCAGGGTTTTTTTATTATTGAAAAATATTTCGGGCAAAGGCAGTGCCGGCTTGATGGAAACAACAAATGCCGTACGGCCGGCGAGGTACCGATGGTTAGATACAAAAAAAGAATCTCCGCGGAGATTCTTTTTTATGGTCAAATGATCGTTTCGCCGTGATATGTTTCACCCGGCGCATCCGGATACAAATTGTATTGGACCGTCCACTCATCTTTGTACTTAATCGCCTGACTGTGAATATTATCCCATTGGTCATGCGTGCGCACCACGCGTCCCGGCACACCGACGACGAGTGAATTCGGCGGAATCTGTTGGTTTTCCAGGACCAGCGCGCCGGCGGCGATAATCGAACCGCGGCCGACATGCGCGCCGGTTAAAACTTTAGCGCCCATACCGATCAACACATGATCTTCGACCGTGGCGCCGTGAACGACCGCGCTGTGGCCGATAGTGACATAATCGCCGATGATGCAGGGATAGCCTTTCGCCACATGCAGGCAGACGAGATCCTGCACATTGGAATATTTGCCGACGGAAATGTAATCGACATCGCCGCGAGCTACCGCATTGTACCAGAAACTGCTCCATTCATCGGCACGAACATCACCGATAATTTTAGCGCCTTCCGCGACATAGACGTTTTCATGCAAGGCGGGTGAAACGCCATGGAACGAATCTCCATCATAGGTGTACATAGAAGCTTCCTTTCCGTTATTTACAAAAGTTATTTCAGTAATTGCGGGGCGTTCTGCAAACGTTCCGTCATTTCGTGAATAATTTCATCCACGATTTCTTTCGCCGGTTGGATCTTGGTCAAACGGTTCAAGCCCTGGCCGACTTGCACAACGCCGTTTACCGTGTCGCCGTCGACCGCGGCGAGACGATTCGTGCCGCGTGAAAGAGCGGTGAGAACGTCATCGGCGGCGCCTTCACGCTCGAGACGCAAGTATTCATCCGTGAATGCGCTGCGCAAACCGCGGACGTTGTTGTTGCGCGTAAAACCGGTGATGACGGAATCCGTATCGGTGGCGGCAATGATGGCGTCTTTCGAATTTTGATGGACTTGGCACTCTTCGGCTAAGAGGAAGCGCGAGCCCATCTGCACGCCGTCCGCGCCCATCAGGAGAGCCGCGGCCATACCGCGACCGTCGACAATGGAGCCGGCAACGATGATCGGAATATCGATTTCCGGAATGACATTTGTCATGAGCGCCATCGTCGTTTGCATGCCGTCGTGACCGCCGGCTTCAAAGCCTTCGATGACCAGCGCGTCGGCGCCTTTTTCCTGCACGCGTTTAGCGAGTTTGACGCTAGGCACGACCGGGATCGCTTTAACGCCGGCACGGTGCAACGGTTCGAAGTAAGGCACCGGATTGCCCGCGCCGATGGTCGCGAAAGCAACTTTTTCTTCGCAAATAATTTCGAGCACTTCATCTTTATTCGGCGCCTGCAACATCAAATTCACGCCGAAGGGATGATCGGTTAATTCCTTCGTTTTACGAATCTGTTCGTGAATCCATTCTGACGACTGGCCGCCGGTCGCAATCACGCCGGTGGCGCCGGCATTCGCAACAGCGCTTACCAGAGTCGATTCGGAGATCCAGGCCATGGCACCCTGAATAATCGGGTATCGAATACCGAGCAGTTCGGTCAGTTTCGTTTTCATACCATTTCCCCCTTATAATGAATATTTTCTATTTATAACTTAATTATAAACTAAAAACATCATGCGTTCAATGAAAATACAACAATGAGCTTGCGAATTTCGCATAGAAATAAATTCTTGCATGCTATATTTTTTTATACAGCCAACGATGCGGTTCCCCTTCGTCCATATGAACTTCTTCGGGGTCGCCGGTATAACCGTTGCGCAAATAAAAGTTTTGGGCGCGCACTTGCGCGGAAAGCATAATTTTTTTGCCGCCCAGTTTTTTGATGGCAGCTTCCGCCGCTTCCAAAATCACGGTGCCCAACTGTTGATGGCGGTGGTCTTTAGCGACGGCCATTCGACCGATGTAGTAGGCGCCGTCTTCTTCCGCCGGGAAAAAGCGGCAGGTGCCTACCGCGCGATCACTTTCCCAATAGATCACATGGTGGGCGGACTGGTCGATTTCATCAAATTCGTTTTCAAAACCCTGCTCATGAATAAAAACATCTTCCCGCAGCTTACGCGCCTCGGCGGGCAATGTGGTGCTGACAGTAATCATATCGCTCCTTTACATTTATAAATTTAGTATAGCAAACAAAGCGGTGTTTCCGTAACCGGTTTCGTGAGGCCATATAATGCGGTGCAAAGAACAGCATTTCGGTTCGCCGTTGCGTCTTGAGATTTCTTTTGCTACAATGAATGCGGGAATATTTTTTTACCGCAGTTGGACAAAAAATGTCCCGCGGGCAAGCGAGGTGATTGCGACGAAAGAAGACGTATTGGTGAGCTTGGTTCCGGAACTTTTTGCCGAAGCGGAACGCCGGTACGCCGTTCTCAAAGAAGTCTCGTTGCAAGCGCCGATCGGACGCCGCGCCATTGCGGATGCGACAGGCTTTACCGAGCGGGTGGTGCGCAATCTTGCCGCCGAGCTCGAGGCGAACGGCTTAGTGACCGTCACTCCTGCCGGTATTTCCATGACTCGACGCGGTGAACAGCTGCTGGTCGATTTAGCCGCCTATTTCCGTACGCGCCAATCAGTGAAACGACTGGAACGTGAACTGGTGGAAATTTTGGCGATGAAAGAAGTACGGATTGTGCGCGGCGATTCGTCAAGGGATCGCACCGTGCAACGCAACCTGGCGCAAGAAGGCGCGCTGTTGGTGGCCCGCTATTTGGCGGATGATTTAGTGGTCGCCGTTTCCGGCGGTACGACATTATCCTTGGTGGCCAAAGCGTTACCGGAGAGCACGGCGAAAGTAACTGTGGTGCCGGCGCGCGGCGGTTTCGGCGAAACGCTCGAAACGCAGGCCAACACGATTGCGGCGATGGTGGCGCGGAAAACGCGCGGGACCTATCGCATGCTGCACGTGCCGGACGGATTTTCTCCGGAATTGATTGACATCCTGCGGCGCGAGGATAAAAGCTTGCGGGAAGTGGAAGCGCTGATTCATCGTGCGGATCTTTTGATCATGGGCATCGGTGATGCGGCACGCATGGCGGATTTGCGTCAAATTCCGCCGGCGGAACGCGCGACGCTGATGACCGGCGGCGCGGTCGGTGAAACGCTCGGGTATTATGCGCGAGCCGATGGTGAAATTGTGTATTGCCGGCACAATGTCGGGCTGACGTTAGAGGAGCTCGGAAGCGTGCCGGATGTAGTTTTGGTCGCCGGCGGGTCGCAAAAAGCGGCCGCGATTTTGGCGATGGCGCGGGCCGGAGTACATGGCCGTTTGGTCACGGATGAAGGCGCCGCACAGGCAATTTATCAAATAGTGAACAGCCAGAGGAGGCAAACTCATGTCAACAAAAGTCGGGATTAACGGATTTGGACGAATCGGCAGAAACGTATTTCGCGTAGCGATGAACAACCCGGAAGTGGAAATCGTCGCGATCAACGATCCGGGCAACATCGAAGCATTGGCGCATTTACTGCAGTACGATTCGGTGCATGGCGAACTCGATGCGAAAATTGAAATCAAAGGCTCCGCGCTTGTCATTGACGGGAAAGAAATCGAAGTCACGCAGGAACTGGATCCGGCGAAGATTCCCTGGGGTAAAAACGGCGCCGAAGTGGTTATTGAATCCACCGGCCGCTTTACCAACGCGGAAGATGCGAAAAAACATTTGCATGAAACGGTGAAAAAAGTCGTGATTTCCGCGCCGGCGAAAAACGAAGATATTACGATTGTCATGGGCGTTAACCAGGATAAATATGACGCCGCTAAGCATCATGTCATTTCCAACGCGTCCTGCACGACGAACTGCCTCGCTCCGTTTACGAAAGTATTGCATGATACCTTCGGGATCAAAAAAGGTCTCATGACCACAGTGCATGCGTACACGAACGACCAGCGTTTGCTGGACTTGCCGCATAAAGATATGCGTCGCGCCCGCGCGGCCGCGCAGAACATCATCCCGACGAGCACCGGCGCGGCGAAAGCGATCGCTCTCGTGATTCCGGAACTCAAAGGCAAATTGAACGGCTTCGCGATGCGTGTGCCGGTACCGAATGTATCGATCACCGATTTGACTTGCGAAGTCGAAAAAGATACGACGGTCGAAGAAGTCAACGCGGCACTGAAAAAAGCCGCGGAAGGCGAACTCAAAGGCATCCTCGGTTACTCGGAAAAACCGCTTGTCTCCAGCGACTACAACGGTTGCCCGAACAGCTCGACAGTCGACAGTCTCTTGACCTCGGTCATCGACGGAAACATGGTGAAAGTGGTTTCCTGGTATGACAACGAATGGGGCTATTCCAACCGCTTGGTGGATCTCGTATCCTACATCGGTAAGCAAGGTTTATAATGGTAAAGGCCGCATTTTGCGGCCTTTTTTTACTAAGGAGGCAATATGCCGGTATTACAAGTGACGGATCTTGATGTAGCGGGCAAAAAAGTTTACGTGCGCGTAGACTTTAACGTACCGCTCGCTGATGACGGCACGATTACGGATGATACGCGCTTGCGCGCTGCGGTGCCGACCGTTCAATGGCTGCGCGAGCATGGTGCGGCCGTCATTTTGGCGGCGCATTTGGGACGCCCGAAAGGCAAAGCGGTAGCGGCGCTTTCGCTGCAAGCGGTAGTGGCGCATTTGTCTGCGCTTTTGGGGACCCCGGTGCAATTCGCCGCGGACTGCGTGGGCGAAGAAGCCAAGCAAAAAGCGGCGCGACTTGCCGCGGGCGAAGTGTTGCTGCTCGAAAATGTACGCTTTCATGCGGAAGAAACGAAAAATGATCCGGCGTTTGCCAAACAATTGGCGGAGCTGGTGGATCTTGCGGTCAATGACGCTTTCGGCGTATCGCATCGGGCGCACGCGTCCGTGGTCGGCGTGAGCGAATATTTGCCGATGGCGGCGGGCTTACTGCTCCACGAAGAAATCGAACACCTCGACAAAGCGGCCAAGAATCCGAAACGTCCGTTCGTGGCGATTATCGGCGGCGCGAAAGTGTCGGATAAAATCGGCGTTATTCAACGGTTTGTGGAATTGGCAGATACCGTCATCATCGGCGGCGGCATGGCCAATACCTTCCTGTTGGCGCAAGGATACAAAATCGGCACATCACTCGTTGAAAAAGATAAACTCGATGTGGCGCAGGCGGTGATCAAAGCGGCGGCGCAACATCAAACCGAACTGCTGTTGCCGACAGACGTGGTAGTCGCTCCGGAATTTTCCGCCGATGCGACTCCGACGATCGTGCCGGTTGCGGATGTACCCGGTGATCAAATGATTTTGGATGCGGGTCCGGACACGGTGGCGGCGTACGAAGCGGCGATTCACGATGCGGCGACTATCGTTTGGAACGGTCCGCTGGGCGTGTTTGAGTTCCCGGCCTTTGCCAAAGGAACGCAGGCGCTTGCCCGCGCGGTCGCGCAAAGCGATGCGTACTCGATCGTCGGCGGCGGCGACAGTGTAGCGGCTGTCAACCAAAGCGGCGTGGCGGATCAAATTTCTCATATTTCGACCGGTGGCGGCGCTTCCTTGGAATACTTGGAAGGCAAACCTCTGCCGGGTATTGCCTGCCTCGCGCAGAAAAAGGAGGGCATCGATGCGTAAACCTATCATTGCCGGAAACTGGAAAATGAATACGGATCTGTCCCGGGCTTGCGAACTTACGGAAGAACTTGTCGGCAAAGAACTTGCGACACGGGCGGAAGTCATTTTATGTCCGCCGTTCATTTCGCTGGCCGCGGTCGGCGAACGAATTGCGGACACCCCGCTTAAACTCGGCGCGCAAAACATGCACTGGGAAGAATCCGGGGCGTTTACCGGTGAAATATCTCCGACCATGCTGACATCGGTCGGCTGTGAATATGTCATTTTGGGACATTCGGAACGTCGGCAACTGTTCAGCGAAACGGATCCTCGCGTCAATAAAAAGGCGAAAGCGGCGCTCGATCACGGCTTAACGCCGATTATTTGCGTCGGCGAAACGCTTCGGCAGCGGGAAGAGGACGAGTGGCGCGGCCATATTGAAAGCCAGGTCAAAGCGGCGTTGATTAATCTGTCCGCGGAGGAAGTGGCGACGCTTGTCATGGCGTACGAACCGATCTGGGCGATCGGCACGGGCAAAACGGCAACCGTTGAGCAGGCGAATGACGTCTGCCGTCTTATTCGCGTCACGATTGAGACCATCGCCGGTCACGATGCGGCGGAAGCGGTGCGCATCCTTTACGGCGGCAGCGTCAAGCCGGACAACATCAGCGCGCTGATGGCGGCGCCGCACATTGATGGGGCCTTGGTTGGCGGCGCATCCCTCAAGGCCGATGATTTCGCCGCGGTGGTTAATTATGAAAAATGAAGGAGTATCTTCCGGTCGCGGACCGGTGATGTTGGTTATTATGGACGGCTGGGGCATCGGTAAATCCGGCGATCCGTATGATGCGATTCAAACGTCGGGTATTACTCATTTTCCGCAGTGGTGGAAAGAATATCCGCACGCGACGCTCACCACTTCGGGTGAAAAAGTGGGATTGCCGGCGGGACAAATCGGTAATTCCGAAGTCGGTCATTTAAATATCGGCGCCGGTCGGATCATCTTTCAGGATTTGACGCGGATTCATCGCGATATTGCCTCAGGCGAATTTTTCAGCCAGCCGGTGCTTGTCGAACTGCTCGAAAAAGTCGCGGCAAGGGGCGGAGCGCTCCACCTCCTCGGTCTCGTTTCGCCGGGCGGCGTACACAGCCACGAAGAGCATTTGTTGGCGTGCGTCAAAGCGGCGCACGAGCATGGTATTAAAGAGGTGTACGTGCATGCGTTTTTAGACGGACGTGATGTGCCGCCAAAATGTGCGGGACCGTCGCTTGCGCATGTGGAAGAGGAAATGCAAAAAATCGGTTGCGGACGCATTGCCACATTGTGCGGTCGTTACTACGCTATGGATCGCGACAAACGGTATGAACGCACGCGTCTCGCGTATGATTTGGTGACCGCGGGCGTGGGAACGATCGCGCCGACGGCGGCGGAAGGTTTGCAGCGCGCGTACGAACGCGGCGAAACAGATGAATTCGTGTTGCCGACACGGATCGGTGAGGCGGTTACCATGCAGCCGAAAGACGGCGGCATTTTTATCAATTTCCGTCCCGACCGGGCGCGGCAATTGACAGCGGCGATCGCTGAGGTCGAATTCGCAGGCTTTGAACGACCGCGGGTGCCGGCCTTGGAACTCATCACGATGACGCCGTACGAAGCAGCTTTTCATACACCCGTGATTTACCGCAAGGAACAGCCGCAAAATACCTTCGGCGAATTGGTAAGCAAAGCGGGCTTGCGTCAGTTGCGCATCGCTGAAACGGAAAAATACGCGCATGTCACGTATTTCTTCAACGGCGGCCGTGAAGAACCGTTCCCGGGCGAAGATCGCATTTTAGTGCCGTCGCCGAAAGTGGCGACGTATGATCTGCAACCGGAAATGAGCGCGTATATCGTGACGGAGAAATTACTGGAGGCATTACGCACGCATACGTACGATGCGATTATTTTGAATTTCGCCAATGCAGATATGGTCGGTCATACCGGCGTGCTGGCGGCGGCGCAGGAAGCTGTACGCACAGTGGACAAATGCGTGGCGACGCTCTGGGAAGAAGTGAAATCCCAAGACGGTGAAATGCTGATTACCGCCGACCACGGGAACGCGGAACGCATGTGGGACGAGGCGTCACAAGGCCCGAACACAGCGCATACGACGAACCCCGTACCGCTCGTATTGCTGAGCGAAAAAAATAAAAATAAAACGCTCCATGACGGCATCTTAGCCGACTTGGCGCCGACGCTTTTAACGTTAATGGGAATGTCCGTGCCCGCCGAAATGACAGGCCGGTCACTATTGGACTAGGAGGACCTATGATGATTGTAGATATTCACGGCAGAGAAATTTTGGATTCGCGCGGCAATCCGACAGTGGAAGTGGATGTATTGCTCGATGACGGTACCCGCGGACGCGCATCCGTTCCGTCCGGCGCGTCCACCGGCGTGTTTGAAGCGCTGGAATTGCGCGATGGCGATAAGAGCCGTTACCAGGGCAAAGGCGTGCAAAAAGCGGTCGAGCATGTCAATGAACGCATCGCGCCGGAATTAATCGGCTTGCCGGTGACCGAACAGGTTTTAATTGATTCGATCATGTGCGGTTTAGACGGTACGGATAATAAAAGCGAACTCGGCGCGAACGCGACCTTGGGCGTTTCCATGGCGGTGGCTCGCGCCGGCGCGGCGGCTTGTCATTTGCCGCTCTATCGCTATCTCGGCGGCATCAACGCCTGCGAAATGCCCGTGCCGATGATGAATATTTTAAACGGCGGCATGCACGCGGATAACAACGTCGACATCCAGGAGTTTATGATTATGCCGGTCGGCGCGGAATCCTTCGCCGAAGGCTTGCGCATGGGCGCCGACATTTACCATACGCTGAAAGTCGTTCTGAAAGAACAGGGACTTGTTACCGCGGTCGGTGATGAAGGCGGCTTCGCGCCGAATCTGGCGTCCAACGAAGCGGCGATCCAGTTGATTCTGACCGCTGTTGAACGCGCCGGGTTCCGTCCGGGTGAAGATATCGTGCTCGCGCTCGACGCGGCGGCTTCGGAATTTTACAAAGACGGCGTTTACGATTTCGTCGGAGAAGGCGTGAAACGCTCCGCCGAAGAACTCGTTGCATACTACGCGGACCTCGTTCGCCAATACCCGATCGTATCGATCGAGGACGGCATGGACCAGGAAGATTACGTCGGCTGGAAACATCTCACGCAGAAACTGGGCCAAAAAATTCAGCTCGTCGGCGACGATCTTTTCGTCACCAACAGCGCCCGTTTGGAAAAAGGCATTCAGGAAGGCATCGCCAACTCGATCTTGATCAAAGTCAATCAAATCGGTACGCTCACGGAAACCATGGAATGCATTCAAATGGCCAAATGCGCCGCGTACACGACGGTGATTTCACACCGTTCGGGCGAAACGGACGACTCGCTGATTGCCGATCTCGCCGTCGCGGTCAATGCCGGCCAAATCAAAACCGGCGCGCCCGCGCGGATTGATCGCGTCGCGAAGTACAACCAGTTGTTGCGCATTGAAGAAGAACTGGAAGGCTTGTCGCTCTATGGCGGTCAAGATATCTTCGCGCACTTGGAAAAATAAATCGTTATAAAAAAAGAACTGCCATTAATGGCAGTTCTTTTTTATGTCTCGGCAAGTGTCAGATTGTAAAAGTCTAAAAAGTTTTGCGCCACTTTAGTGAGTGGCCGATCCCGCACGATGACGAAACTTTTTTGTACATAGAGATCGGGCACATCCAGCGCCGTATAGTACACTTCGTTCGAAAAATTTTCCGCTGCCTGCTCGGGCACGATCGCGCAGGCGCGATTTTCCCGCGCCCAAATGAGCGCCGCCGTACGCGTTGTACAAATGCTCAAAACAGACGGGGTCATTTCGTACTTGTGACACGCGTCAAGAAAAATCGGCGCGCAACCGCGGGAAAGCGCAAGCGGCGTGTGGCGCAACGCTTCCAAAGAGACGATCGGCTGACGCGACGCGTTCCAGCGGCTTTGCCGGGAAGACGCGATCAGCAAACGTTCCCGCTCCGTATGCAAGATCTGAAACAGGTCGGGGTGCACCAGCGGCGCGTTGGCGACACCGATTTCGGATTCGCCCGCCAACAGCTGATTCGTCTGCTCGTTGATCGTCACTTCATTTAAGCGGTGCTGTACTTGCGGATACGTACGACTGAAGGGTACTAAGTAGTCGCGGATAAACATCATCGCCGTCGACGGAGAGAGCGATACTTTCAAAATTCCCGCCGTGCCCTGTACGCGATGCGTGACTTCGCGTTTCAAATTATCTTCGGTCGAAAGCAGGTATTGGGCGCGCTCATAGAGATATTCGCCCGCCTCCGTCAGTTCGATTTTGCGCACGCCGCGGTCGGTTTTGATGAGCGGCGCGTTCAAGTGTTCTTCCAATTGTTTCAAGCGATGCGAAAGCGCCGGCTGGGCAATTCGTAATTGACGCGCCGCCTCCGCAATCGTACCGACGCGCGCGATCGTCATAAAATCGCGATAGTATTCCAGATCCATAGAAACTCCTTCTCGCTGCAAATCATCAAGTTTGATACTTCCACTATACATCAAGATACATAAAAAATATATATCTTATGGATAAAACAAATATTTTATAAATAAATAATTCACTGCTACGATGAAATCAATAAGACAGAAGGGAGACGAGGACATGTTGGATGCAAGCAGATTACGTCATCCGAGTCTATTTGAAAAAGTGGTCACGCCGGAGGAGGCGGCGTCTTTAATCACCGACGGCATGCATGTCGGTGTGGCGGGGGTTACGCCGTCGGGGGATCCGAAGAAGACGACACTGGCGCTGGCCGAGCAAATTAAAAACGGCAAAAAATGCCGGATTGCGATTTGGAGCGGCGCGTCGGTCGGACCGGAGATTGAAGAAGCACTCGCGCAAGTGCACGGCGTGTATGAGCGCATTCCCTACTATGCGGCAAGCAACCGCACGATGCAAAAAGGCATCAATGAGCGGGAGATTCGGTACATTGATTTGCATTTGAGCGAATTTGCGCAGCAGGTGGATTACGGTTTCTTCGGTGATGTCGATGTCGCGATCGTGGAAGCCGCGGCGATTACCAAAGACGGTGACTTCGTGCTCGGCTCGGGCGTGGGCAATTTACCGATGTTTGTGAAACATGCCAAAAAAATTATTGTCGAAGTCAATACTTCCATTCCGTTGGAAATGGAAGGGATGCACGACATTGTCATTTTGGATAAACCGCCGCGTCGGCGCGAAATTCCGATTTATAAAGCGTCGGATCGGATCGGTTCACCCTATGTGAAATGCGGTTTGGACCGTATCGACGCGATCGTCGAATCGGACATTTTGGACCATGTGCGCGATCTCGCAGCGCCGAACGAAGACACGATCAAGATCGCCGAATACCTGGTCGATTTTTTGGAAAATGAAGTGCAGCACGGACGTTTGCCGGAAGAAATGCTGCCGATTCAGTCCGGTGTGGGCACGATCGCCAATGCCGTTTTGATGGGATTGAAAAAATCACGGTTCCACAATTTGACGATGTATTCGGAAATTTTACAGGACGCGGTCTTCCATCTGATCCGCGACGGCCATATCGTCGGCGCTTCCGGTTGCGCGTTTACGCCGTCGCCGACGGTGTGGAAAATGTTTAAAGAAGATCCGGCGCTGTATAAAAAAGCGCTGGTTTTGCGGCCGCTCGATATTTCCAACCATCCGGAAGTCATTCGCCGCTTGGGCGTCATCGCGATCAATACCCCGATTGAATTTGATATTTACGGGCAGGCGAATTCGACGCACGCCTCCGGTCGTAAGATGATCAACGGGATCGGCGGCTCGGGTGATTACATGCGCAACGGTTATCTCTCGATCTTCACCTCGCCGTCGACGGGCGCGCACGGTGCGATTTCCAAAGTGGTGCCGATGGTAAGCCACGTCGATCACACGGAGCACGACAGCCAGATCTTCATCACTGAGCAGGGCGTAGCCGATACCCGAGGCATGGGACCGATTGAACGGGCGCACGAAATTATCACGCACTGCGCGCATCCGGACTATCGACCGTTGCTGGAAGAGTATGTCAAACATGCACTGGCCGACGGCGGGCACGAACCGGTAGATCTCGCGCACGCGTTTACGCTGGCGTTGCATTTCCAAAACCATAAGGACATGCATTGCCGCTCGCTGTATGAAGACGATAAAGGAGGAAATGAATCATGAAGTATGATGAAAAGCGTTTTGCCGAAGCGCAACAATCCTATGAAGAACGCGTGGAAAAAGCGACTTCGCGGTTTCCGGAGCGGCAGGAATTTGCCGCCAATCGTTTATATACACCGCAAGATATTGCGGATCTGGATTACAATGAAAAACTCGGCTTTCCGGGCGCCTATCCCTTTACGCGCGGCATTCAGCCGACGATGTATCGAGGTCGCCTGTGGACGATGCGGCAGTATTCCGGTTTCGCGACGGCCGAAGAAACCAACGCGTTATATAAATACTTATTGCAAGCCGGCCAGACCGGTTTATCGGTAGCCATGGACTTGCCCACGCAGATCGGTTTGGATTCCGACTCGCCGCAGGCGCAGGGCGAAATCGGCAAAGTCGGTGTCGCGATCGATTCGTTGCAGGATATGGAAGATATTTTTGACGGTATTCCGCTCGATAAAGTGTCCACTTCCATGACGATCAACGCGCCGGCCGCCGTACTTCTCGCCATGTATGTCGCGACCGCGGAGAAAAAAGGCATCGCCGCCAAAGATTTGCGCGGCACGATTCAAAACGATATTTTGAAAGAGTACATCGCGCGCGGTACGTATATCTTCCCGCCGCGTCCGTCAATGCGCTTGGTAACCGATACATTCTCGTATTGCTCGCAGGAAATTCCCCATTGGAACATGATTTCCGTCGGCGCGTACCATATCCGCGAAGCGGGCGCGTCGATGGTGCAGGAAATCGCCTTTGCGTTCGCCAATGCGATCGCCTACATAGAAGCGGCATTGAAAGCAGGTCAGGATGTGGACGCGTTTGCGCCGGGCATTTCGTGGATCTTTACCGCGGGTTTGGATTTCTTCCCGGAAATCGCCAAATTCCGCGCGGCTCGTCGTCTCTGGGCGAGCATCATGAAAGAACGTTTCGGCGCGACCAAAGCGAAAGCGCAGATGTTGCGTTTCCATGTCCATACCGCCGGCTCCGTATTGACCGCGCAGCAGGATGACGACAATATCATCCGTATCGCCTGGCAGGCCATGTCCGCCATTTTGGGCGGTACGCAATCGCTCGCTTTGTGCGCTAAAGACGAAGCGGAATCGATTCCGACGCGCGAGTCGACAACGCTTGCGCTGCGTACGCAGCAATTGCTCGCCTTTGAAAGTGGCATTGCCGATACCATCGATCCGCTGGGCGGCTCGTACTATGTGGAAACCTTGACGGACCAAATTGAACGCGAAGCTCGCGAATACATTCATAAGATCGATGAAATGGGCGGCGCAGTCGCGGCGATTGAACAGGGTTACATGCAGCAGGAAATGGCGACCCACGCATTTGAATATGAGCAGGAAATTGAAAGCGGCAAACGCACTGTCATCGGCGTTAATAAATTTGCCATCGAAGATGAAGAGCATCACACGCAACTGTTGCAAGTCGATCCGGCCGTCGGCGATCGGCAAATGGAGAAACTGAAAAAATTGAAAGAAACCCGCGACAATGCCGCTGTCGAAAAAGCGCTCGCCAAAGTTCGCAAAGTCGCGCGCAGCGAAGAAAATATTATGCCGTGTCTGATTGAAGCGGTCAAAACCTATGCGACACTCGGTGAAATCTGCGGCGTTTTGCGCGAAGAATTCGGTGAATATCATCAAGATCACCCGGCGTTTTAAGGAGGTTTCAGCATGGACTTGACCAAACAGCTTGCAGGCTACGCGGCCGGGTTGCAATACAAAGACTTAGCGGAAGAGACCGTGCAGAATGCGAAAAAATGCATACTGGATTGGGCGGGCGTCTGCATTCGCGGCTCGCAGGAAACGCCGATTCAAATTTTACGCGCGGTCTTGGGGCAAAATACCGGCGCGGATCAGGCGACGGTGCTGACTTCGCCGTTGCTGCGTACCGCCGCCTGGGATGCGGCGTTCTTAAACGGAGCGGCCTCGCACTCGCTTGACTTTGACGATCTGCATAACGCCTCCATTATTCACTTGGCGACGGTCGTCGTGCCGCCGGCGTTGGCGGTGACGGAAGCCGAGCACAAAAGCGGTCGGGATCTCATCACCGCGGTAGTGGCGGGCTACGAAGTCGGCGCCCGCGTCGGGGAAACGATTATTCCGGAATCGTACTATTTCTGGCACACGACGGGCACCGCGGGAATTTTCGGCGCGGCGGCCTCGGCCGGCCGCGCACTCGGTTTAAATGACCGGCAGATGTTGCATAACCTCGGCACCGCCGGCACGCAGGCGGCGGGACTTTGGGAATTTGTGGCGGAAGGCGCGATGAGCAAACCGATTCACGCGGGCAAGGCCTCTTACGCGGGCGTTTTATCCGCCTACATTTCCGACCGCGCTTTTACCGGCGCCACGCATATTTTGGAAGGCGAAAAGGGATTTTGCAGAGCGCTTTCCCCCGATCCGCATTGGAGTAAATTGACCGATGGCCTCGGCAACGGCACATTCAAAATTGACGAGAACTCGTTCAAACCGTATGCCTGCTGTAAGCACGCTCACGCCGCCATTTTCGCGGGCATTACCTTGCGCGAGGAATGCGATTTGGGAGAGATGCAGGAAATTACCGTGGAAGTCAATGATATTACCTACAGCCTGATCAATAATGCGGCGCCGCAAACACCGTACGGCTGCAAATTCAGCATTCAATACTGCCTGGCTTGCGCGTTAGTTTACGGTGAAGTGGGCATCGAACATTTCACGCCGCAAGGGATCGAAGATACCGCCATTCGCGACGTGATGAAAAAAATCAAAGTGGAGCGTTCGGCGGAAATCGAACAAATTAAAGCGGACGATCCGACTAAGCTGGCATCCCGTGTACGCATTGTCAAAAAGAACGGGGAGACGCTGGCAAAGCTCGTTGAATATCCGAAAGGCGACCCCGCCAACACCATGACCATCGAAGAAATTCGTGCGAAATATGACAGTCTTGCCGTTCCGATTATCGGTGCGCAAGCAGCAGCTGAAATCGCGGAACTTATTTTGCATCTCGATACGGAAAATGCTCCCGGCGATGTGTTGCAAAAAATTGCGTTACGCACGAAATAAAAGAAAAGTTGGCGGGTGAGAAAAACTATATCGAAAAAATTAGTAGTCAATTTGCCGTTTTCAGGTTATAATGTAAATGCAACATTTACTATTCGCAGTAGCTGTGAAAGGAGCTAACAATAATGGCATTTACATTACCTGAATTACCTTACGCATATGACGCGCTTGAACCGGTGATTGACAAAGAAACGATGCAGTTCCATCATGATAAACATCATGATACCTACGTCAAGAACTTAAACAAAGCGTTGGAAAAAGCACCGGAATGGGCGGCTAAAGATATCGAAGAGATTGTCGCCGACTGGGACAACGCGCCGGAAGAAGTTCGCCAAGCCATCCGCAACAATGGCGGCGGTCATTATAATCACAGCCTTTTCTGGCAGATGATGACACCGGTCAAAGACAGCAAACTGGAAGGCGCTATCCAAGCACAAATCGAAAAAGATTTCGGTTCGTTCGATGCGTTCAAAAAAGAATTCGGCGCAGCGGCGACCGGACGTTTCGGCAGCGGCTGGGCATGGCTGGTTTGGAACGGCAAGAAACTTGCGGTCGTTTCTACACCGAACCAGGACAACCCGCTGGCGGACGATCAGAAACCTTTGCTCGGCGTCGATGTTTGGGAACACGCCTACTACCTGAAATACCAAAACAAACGCGCGGATTATGTCGATAATTTCTTTAAAGTAATCAACTGGAAATTTGTCAACGAATTATTCGCCGCCGCGAAAAAATAAGTCACGCTGAAAAGCATGCCGCAAGGCATGCTTTTTTGGTGCGATGACTTGCCCAAACAAACGAGAATGAGTATAATAAAGAAAGAAACGAAAATATTCGATATAGAACAAAACTATTTATCAGGGAGGTTTTATGATGTACGACGTATTAGTGATCGGCGGCGGTCCGGCCGGCTTGAATGCGGCGATGTACGCGGCGCGCAAAGAATTGAAAGTCGGCGTGATCGCGGAACTGATCGGCGGTCAAATGACGCAAACCAAAGACATCGACAACTATCTCGGCTTTCCGGATGTCGAGGCGTATGAACTGATTCAAAAAATGACGGATCACGCGAAAAAATATCCGATCGACTGGATCACGGGGCGCGTGGATCAATTAACGCGCGATGAAGACGGTAATTACAGCGCCGTTACGTCCGATGGCGAAACCTATCGAGGCCAATCCGCCATTATCGCCACGGGACAACGCAGCCGCACGCTCGGTATTCCGGGCGAAGAAGCCTTGACCGCGCGCGGCGTAAGCTATTGCGCAACCTGTGACGGTCCTTTTTATCGCAATAAACGAGTCGCGATTGTCGGCGGCGGAGACAGCGCCGTGGAGGCGGCGATTGAAATGGCGCGGATCGCTTCCGAAGTACATATTTTGATTCGCAGCCGTTTGCGCGCGACAGAGCTTTTGATTTCCAAAATGCAGGACACGGGTAAAGTCAAAGAATGGCATCACTACATTCCCATCGAAATCATCGGCGATAAAAAAGTAACCGCTTTGAAGTTGAAAAATACGGATACCGACGAGATTATGGAATTGCCGCTGGATGGCGTCTTTGTCGAAATCGGCGGCGAACCGAATAACGGTTTCGTGCCGCAGGAGTTGGCATTGAGTGACAATCGTGAAGTGAAAGTGAAACGTGACACGTCGACCAACTTACCGGGGCTTTTTGCCGCCGGCGACAACACGGATTATCCGCATCGCCAAGTCGTGATCGCGGCCGCCGACGGAGCGAAAGCGGCACTGGCAGCGCACGATTACTTGCTGCATAAGGCGTAAGATGCGCGTTACGAAGGCCATTCGCGAAGAGCAGTTGACGATTTTGGAAGCGACGTATAAAGATCGTAAGACGGCGCTTCACTACAACTCGCCCTTTGAATTATTGGTCGCGGTCGTTTTATCCGCGCAGTGCACCGACGAGCGCGTGAATAAAATCACCGCGCGGATTTTTCCGCGGCTCAACACGCCGGCGAAGATGGGACAACTCACACAGGCGGAACTGGAAGAAGAAATTCGCGATTGCGGCCTTTTTCGCAGTAAGGCGCAGCATTTATTAGCCACCTGCACGCGACTGTTGGAAGAGTATCACGGGGAAGTTCCGCGGACAAAAAAAGAACTCATGACGCTTCCGGGCGTCGGTCAAAAAACGGCGAATGTGCTGGTGAGCGTTCTTTATGACGAGCCGGCGATTGCCGTCGATACGCATGTTTTTCGCGTCGCCAATCGGTTAGGGCTCGCGCGGGGCAAAGACGTGACCATCGTCGAACGCAAACTGGAGCGCAATATACCCCGCGAAAAATGGTCGCAAGCGCACCATTGGCTCATTTGGCACGGACGGCTTGTCTGCAAAGCGCGTCGTCCGTTATGCGCAAGCTGTCCGCTGCGCCATGTTTGCCCGATTGGTGTTCGACAAGAACCCGCCGATTCGGTATAATGACGGATAAGGGGGGATGATGCATGGATTGGTCGTATGTAGAGCCGGGCTTCATCACGGAAAAAGTGTTGGCGGGGCGACCTGTTCTCCTGACAGTGGAACCGTTTACCGAAGCGGAGGTGGACGCTGCGCAGGCGTATGCGGACGAGATTTGGAATTGGCTGGTGGCCAATCGTTCGCATATAAATGACATTGCTCCCGCGATCGTGAGCCTTAAAAATGCGCATTGGCTGGAGGTCAATGAAGAGCCGGCGACCGTAGAACAAATGCTGCCGCAGCTCCAAAACATCGCGGCCGTGTATGCGCAAAAGAACGAGGGCATTTTGATTTACTATGATGTCGGCGACATGTTTGCCGGCAACTCGGTCGTCATCATGCTGTCGCCGGAATTCCAATTCCGCGGCATTCAAATTATGTAATTTACGTAGCGTAAAAAGGCCTTCGGGCCTTTTTTTGCGCTTTGACAGCTTACTGGCGCTTTCGTACAATAATAATCACAAACGGAAGCGGAGAAAGCGAGGGTATTATGCAACGACAGGAACGGGTGGAGCGTTTTCGCGCGCTGGGCATCGCGGAATCGCAGATATATACGGAAATATTGCGGGCGCGGGAAATTGATCAGGTGTTATTTCAGCGCGCCGATCATCGTGAGTACGGCGTGACGGGAGAAACGATTATCGCGGCGCTGCATTCTTTTACGATCGAGAAATTCGGACCGTATCCGGCGGACCCCGAACAGTACCCTGAAGTTTATGGCATGGCGATGGCAACGCCGCCGCTGCTTTTCAGTTCCTATCGGGAAAAAAGCTACGGGCCGGCATTGACGACGGTATGGGAAGAGGCGAATCAGTCCGAGCATGTCCTCTTGGTGCATGCGGACGGATACTTGGGTGACGCTGTCGCGGCGAAAACGATTTTTCAGCGCGCGCCGAAAATTGTCGCCACCGCCGCCGACGAGAAAGCTGCCGCGGAGTTGCAGTTGTTGTACCCCTACTACGCATGGACGACGCTCGAAACACTTCCGGAGGATGATTTCGACTATATCTTTGTGGGTTCGGACGCGGCTACGGCGGAAGAATTGCAACCGTTGACGCAAACCCGTCCCGCGGCGCGCATCGACGCGTGGCTTTTATTTGACGGCGTTCGCGATCGTGAGCAACTGCCGGCGGGCGCGTGGTACCTTTACGGAGCCGATGATGAAAAACTGTATTGGATCGGTCATCCGGATTCTACGCAGGAAAAACGTTACGGCATGGCGCGTTTCAGTGACGGGCGATGGGAAAAGGAAATTTATTTGCCGGAAACGTGGCGGGCTTGGCAAACGACGCAAGAAGAAACCACATTGCAACACTATGCCGATCCCTTGCCGATGCAATCGGCACCGACAGAGGGCGTGGCGTTGATGGCGGCGCTCAACGGCGGGCCGTGGCCGATGGCGGCGCGGGAAGAACCGGCGCCGCGTGAAGTCGCGGGACCACTCGCGGTCGGTGATGTCGTCATCGCCGCTACGCAAGACGGGTACCGTGTCGGGATCATCACCGCGAAACATGCCGGCAAATATCTGGCGGGCCGCGCTTTTGTCATGCGTCCGCGGGACATGGAAAAGGCCGCGTGGCTGTGGTGGATACTTCAAACCGATCGGGTAAAGGCGCAACTCGCTTCCCTTTTGGCAGGAGATTTCCGTTATTTAACGCCGGCGCTCTTGGGACGACTGCCATTGGGGAACGCGACCGCGGACGCCATCCATACGGCGCAAGCCTGGTTGGCGCGGCAAAATGAATGGGAAGAGGTGCAGACGCGATGGGAAGAATCCATGCGTACGTTTTAGCCGTTGTTTTCTTGCTCGGGATCGCGCCGCAGGCCTTCGCGCATGACGCGGTGATGCTTTCGCCGTTTCCGGCGGATGAAGTTTCGATCGTGGCGCCGAATTCGCGCAGCGCGGAAATGATGAGCAAAGCGGGGGTCAACAGCAATGAAGTGTTGCTGGCGGCTTACGCGTCATTGGCGGCGTACCAATCGGAGTGGAGCGGTTTGCCCGTTTCCACATTGCAAAAAACAGGTTGGCAAGTCACCCCCGGCGACACCGGTCATGAACGTTTCATTATCGCATCGCAGGAGATTAAAGGTCATCCTTACTACGTAGTGGCCATTTCCGGAACGGAGCAAAAAGTTGATCTCAAAGCCAATCTCCGTAATGACATGATCCCGATTCCGCAATATCCTGAAATTTTCGTGCATCAGGGATATTGGGAAGCCGCGCAACGCTTGTCGGCAGCGCCGCAAATCAGAGAAGCCGTGGCGCGTACTAACGACGGTGGTCGCGTTATTTTCACCGGACACAGTCTCGGCGGCGGAGTGGCTACCTTGATCGGTTTACAGAAAGTCAGTGAAGGGTCGGGAGATCTCGCGCAAATGCGGGTCATTACGTTTGCCGCGCCGGATTTTGTCAACTCTTTCGGCAGCCGAGCGATCGGTCAATATCCCGCGGTCAATTTCCGCATGGAAGCGGATTTGATTCCGAGCCTGTTTCGTTTGGTGAATTATCGCTATCATAGTAATCCCAACTCGATCACTTGGAGTTTGCACACGCCGTCACAAGGTATACCGCACACGATGATCGGTTTCTTGGACGAGGCGTTTTACCAGGCGGCGTGGACATTTTCCGCGAACCTGCCGACATCGGGACCGGTCGACATCTATGTAGCCGCGCCCGCGTTGGCAACGGACATGGGACTTTCACCGCGCATCATCCAAGCGTATCGCAATACCGCTATTTATGCGGCGGTCTTACCGGAAACGCAACGCATCGCGCGCGATTACCGCGAAATGGAACTGTCCGACGCATTGGCGACGGCTCGCGCGCGAGGCGCCAAATATTTACTGTGGTTACCGCTTGCGATTTATCCCGAACGGGAAAGCACCAATCGCAATTACGGCATGGCGCTCACCGAGCAGTGGTGGGACGTTGATAAAGAAGAACTGCTCACGTGGGAAAGCGTGGCTTTTCGTTCGGGCGGATACACCATCTTCACCAAATTAGCGGATTACCTCGTCGGCAAAGAGCAAATTCCGGTCGCGAGCGATTTCCTGCTGCAAAACTGAACGGCCTTGTGACAGCGCCGCATTGACACCCTTCGCCAAATACTCGCGAAAGCAGAAATGACGGGTGAGAGTAAGCGGCGTGACGGAACGCAATGAGGTAAAGTAAAAGAGGGAAGATCGGAAACATCTTCCCTCTTTTATGATGAGTGAGATCTCGTTTATTATGAAAAAGCGTAGAGCGATAACGGTCACGGTTTTCCGCTTGCCGCAACGTGCGGCGGCGTCGGGGCGCTGAAGCCCACCCCCGAACCAGTCCGAGCATCGGATCGGCCCGGCCGAGACCGGCGCGATG